>CACXBO010000025.1 GCA_902765975.1 Oscillospiraceae bacterium | reverse complement strand
ATCCCGGTGGACGGAGAGACTAAGACCCCCGAGCAGGAGCCCTTCAAAAAGGCCGGCAGAACGTCGCTTTTCAATCCCAAGGCGAACAGAATGGCGCCCGACGAGCTTTTTAAAGAACACAGCGACGCGGACAGCAAGGAAAAAAAGCCGGAGCAGGCAGTAGAGACACCGAAGCCTGCGCCTGCTTCACAATCGCGTCAGAACGCCTCGCCCGCTGTCTCGCCCGCGCCTAAGCGCCAGCCGCAGGAGCCGGAGCAAACGCCTCAGGACTTCGGGATTGAGAGCCCGTTCCTCGCAGGAAAGCTTCCGAGGCCTGCCTCTCGCGCGGAAGAGAAGCCCGCGTCTTCTCCCGCACCCGTATCTCCCGCGCCCGCGCCTGCGCCTGCATCCGCTGCGCCTGAGCCGGAGAAGAAGCCGGCAAAGCAGCCTGAGCCGCTCGTGAAGGATAAGGAAGAGGAGAGAGAAAAAAGCTTTGAAGAGCTAATAGAGGAGAGCGCGAAGCGCGACCTACAAGAGGCGATGCAGGTCTATAAATTCCCGCCCATCGAGCTGCTTGAGGCGCCTAAGCTCGGCAGCCGTTCCGACGCCTCAGACGAGATATCGGCCACGAGGGAGCGTCTTGAGCTTATTCTCCAGTCGTTCGGAATAAACGCCGTTATCTCAAATATTATCAACGGCCCATCCGTTACCCGCTACGAGATGGAGCTTGAGATCGGAGTCAAGCTCAACAAGATAACGAGCCTTTCCGACGATATCGCCCTCGCGCTCGGAGTCGGCGGAGTGCGTATAGCCGCAATACCGAACAAGATATCCACCGTCGGCATCGAGGTGCCGAACAAGAGCACCTACACGGTATATCTCCGCGAGATAATCTCCTCGCCCGAGTTCACGAACGCGAAGTCCAAGCTGACCTTCGCCCTCGGAAAGAATATAGGCGGCGAGGTGATGACCGGCAATATCAATAAGCTCCCGCATCTACTCATAGCCGGCACGACGGGCTCCGGTAAGTCCGTCAGCCTTAACTCTCTTATACTCAGCCTTATGTACAAATCGACCCCGGAAGAGGTCAAATTCATCATGATCGACCCGAAGATGGTCGAATTCAAGATATACAACGGCATACCGCATCTGCTCGTTCCGGTAGTGACCGAGGCGAAGAAGGCGGCGGGCGCTCTCCAGTGGGCTGTCGTTGAGATGATGAAGAGATACAAGCTCTTCTCCGAGGTCGGAGCGAGAGACATAGCGGGCTACAACGAGCACCTCAAAGCAGAGGGCGAGCAGACGATACCGTTCATCGTCGTTATAATCGACGAGCTTGCCGATCTTATGCTCGTAGCCGCTAAGGAGGTCGAGGAGTCTATCTGCCGCGTCGCTCAGATGGGACGAGCGGCGGGAGTCCACCTCGTTATAGCTACTCAGTCGCCGAGAGCCGACGTCATTACGGGACTTATGAAGGCGAACATACCGTCAAGGATCTCGTTCAAGGTCGCGTCAAGTCTCGAATCCCGCATCATACTCGACGCCGGCGGCTCTGCGGACAAGCTTATGGGCAACGGCGATATGCTCTACGCTCCGATAGGCACGTCGAAGCCTATAAGGATCCAGGGCACGTGGGTATCCGACGAGGAGAGGGAGAGCATAGTGAACTTCGTCAAGTCGAGCTGCGAGGCGAAGTATTCCGAGGACGTCATCCACGAGATAGAGAGGGCGGCGGAGGACAAGAACGCGAAGAACGCCGCGCCTCAGCAGGAGTCCAAGGAGAAGGACTACGACGACCTCATCCCTCAGGCGGTAGACGTCATCTTCGAGACTCAGCAGGCTTCCGTCTCAATGCTCCAGCGCCGTCTGAAGCTCGGCTATGCGAGAGCGGCGAGACTTGTCGATCAGATGGAGGAGATGGGCATAGTCGGCCCCTTCGAGGGCTCGAAGCCGCGCCAGATACTTATAACCAGGCAGCAGTGGCAGGAGATGCAGTTCATAAACGGAACCGCCCCGATAGAAAAGCCCGCGGAGGACGAAAACGCGATGACGAGCGCGGACGATCTGTTTATCGACACGCCGCCGGAGAGCGACGACGAATAATAAAATTCCCCGAATTATTCGGGGAATTTTTTGAGGTAGAAATATGGAAACACTCGTTTTTTGGCTCGAGATCATCGGTGTAACGGCTTCGTCCGTGAGCGGAGCCTTTACGGCGATAAGAAAAGAGATGGACGCCTTCGGAGTCGTCATCCTCGGCCTTACGGCGGCTACCGGCGGCGGGGTGCTGCGCGACCTTATCCTCGGAAACACGCCTCCGAAGATATTCCGCGACCCGACTTACGCGATAATCGCTATCGCCGTGGCTCTCGTCACGTTTATCGCAGTCTATATGCATAAGCTGCATTACAGGTCGAAGCTTTACGACATTGTGATGCTCTTTATGGATACTCTGGGACTTGCCGCCTATACCGTTTCAGGAATGGGCGTTGCCTACGCGCAGCCGCAGAACTACAGCACCTATCTCATAGTCTTCGTAGGAGTTATCACAGGAGTCGGCGGCGGAGTGCTGCGCGACCTCTTCGCGGGCAACAGACCGTATATATTCGTAAAGCATATCTATGCTCTTGCAAGTCTCGCGGGAGCTTTGACCTTCGCGCTTCTGAGGAGCGCAGCGGGCGAGGGCTTTTCCATGATAGCCGGAATGCTCGTTATAGTCGTTATCCGCCTTCTCTCGGCGCATTTTAAGTGGAACCTGCCTAAGATAACAGGCGAGGACGCGGAGCCTCCCGCTAAATGATCCCTTTTATAAATAGAAACAGCAAAACGCCGCCTTCAAGCAGGAGAGCCGCCGGCACTCCAAGAACGAAGAGCGGCTTTTTCGTTTTGTGCCGAAATAGAGCCATCCCGAAAAGAGCGCCGACCGAGCCTCCGAAAAGGGCGAAGAGCATAAGCCTCGCCTCCGGTATGCGCCACGCCCCGCGCTTTGCCCTGCCCTTGTCTATCCCGAAGGCGGCAAAGGCGGCGAGATTAATTGCGGAAAGGTATATGTATAACGCAGTTCTCATTTTGACCCCTTAAAATTTTTTTCGATTATAGCATATGCAGCCGCCGGGAGCAAGTCCCGGCGGAGTTTTCAGTACTTAACGGAGCCGTCAGAATCGCCGTTTACGAGGCAGATAGCCTCCTCAGCGCCGGTCTCGGCGTTTATATAGATGATGCATTCCCTGTCCTCCGAGTCCCTGCACCTATATTCGTGGCACAGCACCTCGTATTTTCCCCTCGTCGGTATAACGGCGAGAGAGTGGGAAAAAACGGTCAGCTGAGGTGAGATAAGCTTTTCAGCTTCAGCTTCGGAGAGAACTGGGGCGGCCTCAGCTCTCTTTGCGTGCGAGGCGACGTATCCGGCGGCGTCAAAGCCGATGATCTCGCCGTTATCGAGGGCGACCGAGACCTTTATAACGTCGGTATAATACACCGTACCGCTCTTTGAAAAGGCAAAGGTGATATCGAGCCTGCTTTCCGTAGCGTTTCGGAACACCGCCTCCATATCTGTAAAGCACTGCTTTTTGATAAAATCGCAAGCGAGCTCTTCCGCGTCCTCCGGGGATACTCTGCCCTCGCCGACAGTCCTGCTGTTTTCATAATAAACGACAAAGCCGCCGGCGCGAGTCACCTCGAGCGTCATCGGTCCGCGGCGCGTGTTCGCGGAGATAACGTAGACAGGCGCAGTTCCCTCGCGCAGCCCCTCCGAGGAAAAAACGCCCTCCATAAGCCCCGTGAAATCGGAGGCGCGTTCTATAGCTCTCGATTCGCTTACGTCGTCCCTGTTTTCAAGAAGCCGCGGAGTGAGCTTTGCGACGTGGTCTGAAAACTGCCCGTCGTAGATAAGCTCCGGAAGCTCAGGAAACTGAGCTTCAAGCCTTTTGAAGCTTGCGGCAAAGCCCGGGTCGTTTACTGTTTCGTCGATAGAGTCGAGTGCGTCGCGGGAAAATTCCAGCGAATCGGCGCTAAGCTCTCCCGAGATGAGATAGGAGTTGAGCCTCAAAAACTCATCGGAAAGTATCTCTGCGGTATCGGCAAGGGAGACCACGTTTTCCCGCTCCATGTCGTCAAGCCCGCCGCCCGACGACGCCCGGCGCAGGAGAAAGGAAGAATAGTCTCCGGCCCTTGAGAGGAAGGAGGCGGTTTTTTCAAGCTCCATATTCGAATATGGTAGCGCGCCGAGAGCCGCGCTTGCGGCGGAAGCCTCTGCGTATGCCTCGGAGCAGATAGAGCT
>CACXBO010000024.1 GCA_902765975.1 Oscillospiraceae bacterium | reverse complement strand
TCCATGCCCTTCTGCTCTGTAAGGCGTCCGATCATTATGACGAGAGGCAGACCGTCGTTTACCTCAAGACCGAGCTCGCGCTGGAGATCGCGCTTGCATTCGTATTTGCCGGACAGATCCTCGCGGGTGTAGTGATGGGCGATATAAGGGTCGGTCTCAGGATTCCAATACTCCGTGTCGATGCCGTTCATAACGCCGTAGAGAATGCTGCTTCTTCTGCGGAAAATATCGTCCATATGCTCGCCGAAGAACGGACGCTGGACCTCGTCGGCGTAAGTGCGGCTGACCGTGGTGAGGATATCCGAATAACAGAGGGCGCCCTTCATAAAGTTGACGCTGTCTCTGTCGCAGCGGAGCTGATTCTCCGCGGCAGGGATATGGGAGAGACCGAGGATATCGGGCAGTACGCGGTCGGACATCTGGCCCTGGAACTTGAGGTTATGCACGGTGAACACTGTCTTGATGTTATCATACTTCTCTATTCCGCGATAGAACTCACGGAGGAAGACGGGCGAAAGAGCGGTATGCCAGTCGTTTGCGTGAAGGATGTCGCAGTGGAAGTCCGGCAGATACTGGATGCACTCGACAACGCTTTTTGCAAAGAATGCGATACGCTCGCCGTCGTCAAAGTAGCCGTATGCTCCGCCTCTGTTGAAATAGTATTCGTTATCGACGAAGTAGTAGATAACGCCCTTGTGCTCAAGCATCTCGATGCCGCAGTACTGAGCTCTCCAGCCGAGGGGAACGTAGAAATGGCATACGTATCTCATCTGGTCCTTATACTGCTGAGGAATCGCGCCGAACTTGGGGATAATAACTCTGACGTCGCAGTTAAGCTTGTTCAGCGCCTGCGGGAGAGAGCCGGCAACGTCTCCGAGACCGCCGGTCTTCATAAAGGGAACGGCCTCGAACGCGGCGAATAAAACGCCCATTTTTCTCATTGGTTTCACCTCTTTTTCATTTTATCGGCAGGGCGGGAGCTTCGATCCCGCCCCTGGCTTTTTATCTTCCGAGCTCATTCTTCGCCATTATGAGGACTGCGTCGGACGCGCCCTTCATAACGGTGCCCGGAGCTATAACGTTCGAGCGGTCGATAATGACGTTCTCAATGACCGCGTTCTCACCTATCGTGCAGGACTGCATGATAACGCTGTTTCTAACGATAGCGCCCTTCTTTATCTTGACGCCGCGGAAGAGAACGGAATTTTCAACCGTTCCGTCGACCATGCAGCCGGCAGGGATAAGCGAATTCTTTACGGAAGCTGTCTCCGCATATCTCGTAGGCGCGGTGTCGGTGATCTTGGTAAGAACGGGTCTCTCATCGCGGAAAAGCTCGTCCACCACGCAGGGATCGAGGAGATCCATATTGCGCTTGAAGTAGTTATCGGCGGTGTACACGCTGTGGACATATCCGGTGACCTTTGAGGTGCGGACGTCCATCTTATCGTAATCTCCCGCGAGCACCTCGAAGAAATCGAGATAATCTATAGCGGAATACCACTCAAGTATCTTGAGAAGCAGGCTGTAAGTCACTACGAAGCAGTCGATGAACGCCTCGTCGCCGGGCTTTACGCCGCGGAAGGTCGCCTTGACCTTGCCGCCCTCAAGCTCGACGCCCATGAGATCCTGATCCGCCTCCGTCGCGGTTATCGTAGCCATCGTAACGTCTGCTCCGGACTTTTCATGCTCTTCGATTAGAGCCTTGTAGTCCATATTGGCTATTACGTTCGCCGTTGTGATAACGACGTACTGCGCCTGAGCGCGGGATAGGAACACCATATTTCTGCGGAAGTCGCGGAGGAGGAAGCGGCTTCCCGGGCTTGAGATGCCGAACACCGAGCCGGGCAGAACGAAAAGGCCGCCGTTCTTCCTGTCGAGATTCCACTCGCTGCCGGCCCCGACGTGGTCGAGAAGGCTGCGATACTTATATGGGGTGATGATACCGACGCTGGTGATATCGGCGTTCACCATATTGGAGAGGGCGAAGTCGATCATCCTGTATCTGCCGCCGAAGGGAACGGAGGCCGCGGTACGTCCGTTTATAAGCTCTTTGAGATCGGGGGTATCATAATTCGCATTGATTATGCCTATTGCCTTATCCATTAGTTCGCGCCTCCCTCTCCGTATACTTTCTCATTTCCGAGAACTGCTATCGGCACATTCCCGTCCGCGCTGCCGAAAACAGCGTTCTTTACGATGACTGCGTTCTCGCCGAGGATCGCTCGCGTTACTACCGCGCCCGCCTCTATCCTCGCGCCGGGGAGTATAACGGAGTCGGTAACGACCGCTCCATCGCCGACAAAGGTATCAGGGCTCATAACGGAATGCTCAACCGTTCCAAAAATGCGGCTGCCGTCGGCAACTATGCTGGTGTGGACCTTGGCATTCGGACCGAGGTACTGAGGCGGTCTCGTGTTCACGTTGGAGAGTATCGGCTTATCCTGGTCGAAGATGTTGAATTCCGGATTTTCGTCAAGCAGCTCCATATTGGTCTGATGATAGCTGCCGAAGGTTCCGACGTCCTTCCAGAAGCCCTTGAACTCATAGGTAAAGAGCCTCTTCTGCTCGCCGAGAAGCTTCGGAATGATGTTGTTTCCAAAGTCGTGCTCGCTCTCGGGGTCGACGGAGTCCTCGATGAGGGCCTTTTTCAGCACTTCCTTCGAGAAGATGTAGATGCCCATGGAAGCGAGGTTGGAATCGGGATTCTTGGGCTTTTCTGAGAACTTGAGGATGCGTCCTTCGCCGTCCGCTGTCAGTATTCCGAAGCGGGATGCCTCTTCCCAGGGGACCTGCATTACGGATACGGATACGTCTGCGTTATTCTCCTTATGGTTTCTCAGCATATCCTGATAGTCCATGCGATAGATATGGTCGCCGGAGAGGATAAGAACGTAGCCCGGGTCATAGAGGTCGATGAAGTCGAGGTTCTGGAAGATGGCGTCTGCAGTTCCCTTATACCACTCGGCGCCGGACTCAGTCGCGTATGGCGGGAGGATGAATACTCCGCCGTCACGGCCGGCCATGTCCCAGGCGTGACCGTTTCCGAGATAGGCGTTCAGGCGAAGCGGTCTGTACTGTGTCAAAACTCCGACCGTATCTATATGGGAGTTTGCGCAGTTAGAAAGGGAAAAGTCGATTATCCTGTACTTGCCGCCGAAGCTTACAGCAGGCTTGGCGACGCTTTTCGTCAGCGCACCGAGGCGGCTTCCCTGCCCACCGGCAAGCAGCATCGCGATGCACTCTTTTTTCTTTGCCAAAGTAACGCACCCTCTTTCAAGTATTTGTTTATGTTGAATTTTTAATTTAATACCTTGATCAAAGCTTCCAGATATCCTTCGCGTATTGCTTTATCGTGCGGTCGGAGGAGAAGAATCCGGATTTTGCCGTGTTGTGCAGGGATATCTTATCCCACTTTTCGCGGTCTGTGTAGAGATTCTGGAGGTTATCCCATGCATCGACGTAGCTCTTGAAGTCCTTGAGGACAAAGAATTCGTCGTTTGCGCGCATAAGGTTATCGTAGATGCCCTCGAAGTTGCCGGAGAGTCCGCAGAATGTCCCGTCCACGAGCTGATCGACGACTCGCTTTATGCGCCAATCTCCGTTATACGCATCCCAGCTGAAGTAGCAGTGCTCGCGGCGGCAGCGGTCGACTTCTTCGGAACGAAGCCCGAATATCTCGATATTGTCGTTTCCGACCAGCTTTGCTATCTCGACGTTCGCTCCGTCGAGAGTGCCGAGGGTGATGGCTCCGTTCATCATAAACTTCATATTTCCCGTTCCGCTCGCCTCCATACCTGCAGTTGATATCTGCTCGGAGATATCTGATGCGGGATAGATGTACTGTGCGTTTGAAACGGAGAAGTTGGGAACGAACGCCACTCTCAGCCTGTCGTTCACGCGCTTGTCTGCGTTGATAACGCTGGCAACGGAGTTTACAAGGCGTATTACGTCCTTGGCAAAGGCATAGCCCTGAGCTGCCTTTCCGGCGAAAACAAAGGTCGTCGGCGTTATCTGATAAGAGGAATCGGAGAGGAGCCTGTTGTAGATGTCAATTATCTTGAACACGTTGAGAAGCTGGCGCTTATAGGCGTGGAATCTCTTGACCTGCACGTCGAAAATTGAATTCGTGTCAACCGTTACTCCGCTCGTCTCTTTTATGTATCTGCCGAGGCGCTCCTTGTTCTCGCGCTTTGAGCGCTCCATACCCTCCAGGAAGGCAGGATCCTTCTTGAATTTGAGGAGGCCCTCAAGCTCGTCGGCGTTTTTATACCATCCGTCGCCGATAGCCTCGGTAATGAGCTTTGCATAGCTCGGATTAGCCTGGGCGAGGAAACGGCGGTGCGTTATGCCGTTCGTCTTGTTGTTGAATTTCTCCGGAGTAAGAACGTAGAAGCTGTTGAGTACGCTCTCCTTTAGTATCTCCGTGTGGAGAGCGGCGACTCCGTTCACAGCATGTCCGCAGATGACGGAGAGATTCGCGGTTCTGACCTGTCCGTCCCACAGAATGGCAGTGTGGCGAAGCAGATCGTACCAGTCCTGCCTTTCTCTCGGAAAACCGTCGCGGTAGCGGCGGTCTATCTCCTCAACGAAATCGTAAACTCTCGGAAGGAGCTTTCTGAACATCTCGATAGGCCATTTTTCAAGGGCTTCGGGAAGTATTGTGTGGTTGGTGTAGGATATCGTTTTGGTTACGATGTTCCAGGCGGTATCCCAGTCGAGCCCTTCCTCGTCTACGAAAATCCTCATCAGCTCGGGACCGCAGAGCGAGGGATGCGTGTCGTTCGTCTGGATGGCGACGCGCTTGTGGAATCTCTTCCAGTCATTGCCGTATACTTTTTTATAGGAGCGGATAATGTTATCGATGCCGGCGGCGACGAACATATACTCCTGCTTGAGCCTGAGCACCTTACCCGGGTCTGCCTTGTCCTCTGGATAGAGGACGCAGGTTATCGCCTCGACGTCGCTTCTGAACTTCATAGCCGCGGAATAATCGCCTCTGTTGTAGGCGTCCATATCGAAATTCTCTTTATACGGCTCCGCAGACCAGAGTCGGAGGGTGTTGACCGTCTCTCCGCCGTAGCCGACTATCGGCACGTCGTATGGGACGGCGAGGATGGGCTCTCCTCCCTCCCATGTAAACCAATACTTTCCGTTTTCCTCGTGCCTCACAACGTGACCGCCAAAGCGGACGACAACGGCGTTTTCCGGCTTTTTGACCTCCCACGGGTATCCGTTTTCAAGCCAGTTGTCCGGCAGCTCCACCTGACGGCCGTTGACGATCTCCTGGCGGAAAAGGCCGTATCTGTAGCGGATGCCGTTGCCGTGTCCGGCATAGCCGAGGGACGCAAGGGAATCTATGAAGCAGGCGGCAAGTCTTCCGAGACCTCCGTTTCCGAGACCGGGATCCGCTTCCTCTTTATAGAGCTCGTCGAGGTCTTCGCCGAGATCCTTCAGCCCCGCGCGGACGATATCCGTTATGCCGAAATTGAGGAGATAGTTCTCAAGGAGCTTGCCGATAAGGAACTCCATTGAGAAATAATATACCTGCTTCTGCCCATCGGCAGCGCATTTTTTCATTGACTGGGTCTTAACGCTTCTCGCCTTTGAGGCTATAAGCTTTGCAAGCACGTTGTAGCGGTCTCTTCTGGAGCAGTCTTCAAATTCTCTCCCTACCTCGGCCGCGCAGAGGGCTCTGTACTGGTTTACGAAATCCTTCTTGTTTTTGAACATGGAAAGGTTAACTCCTTATTCTGCTTTATCTTTATTTTTCTTGGCAGGCTCGGTGGCCTTCTTGGTCGGCACTCTCTTCAAGATTATGCCGCCGATCGGCGGGATATTTACCTTGACGGAATTCTCCTGCCCGTGATACGGTTCCTTCTCGCTCTTTATGAGGCCGGGAGTGGAGTGCATATCGGAGCCGCCCCACTGCGGATCGTCGGAATTGAAGATCACCTGCCAGTCGCCCTTTCTGGGCACGCCGACGCGGAAATCCTGATAGGTCTCAGGGCAGAAGTTGATAACGACGACGAGATCGTCAGCCGGCTTCTTGCCTTTTCTTATAAATGCGAGCAGGCTCTGCTTATAGTCGTCGGCGTCGAGCCACTGGAAGCCGTCCCAGGAATTGTCGATCTGCCAGAGCGCCTTCTCTTTAACGTAGAGGTGGTTGAGCGCCTTAACGTAATCGAGCTGTGCCTTGTGCGGCGAATAATTCTCGGGCAGGAACCACTGGAGGCCCTCATACTCGCGCCACTCGATGAACTGGGCGAACTCGCTGCCCATAAAGTTCAGCTTTGCGCCCGGATGGGTGAGCTGGTAGAAATAGAGAACTCTCATGCCTGCGAACTGACGCCAGTAATCGCCGGGCATACGTCCGATAATGCTGCACTTTCCGTGTACAACCTCGTCGTGAGAAAGGGCGAGGACGAAGTTCTCGCTGAATGCGTACATCATTGAGAAGGTCAGCAGATGGTGAGCGCCCGGTCTGTAGGGGAAGTCGGCCTGCATATAGTGGAGGGTGTCGTGCATCCAGCCCATGTTCCACTTGTAGTTGAAGCCGAGGCCTCCGTCCTCGGGCGGATATGTAACGAGAGGCCATGCCGTGGACTCCTCGGCCATCATCATAACGTCGGGATGGTGCATTCCCATCGACTTATTGAGGCCGCGAACGTATTCGATAGCGTCGAGGTCGCCCTCATCGCCGTAGCGGTTGAACTTTTTCTGACGCGGATCGTCAACGCCGAAGTTGAGATAGAGCATACTGGTAACTCCGTCGACGCGAATTCCGTCGGCGTGGTACATGTCTACCCAATAGTGAGCGTTTGAATTGAGAAATGTCTTGACCTCTCCCCTGCCGAAATCAAACTTATAGGTGCCCCAGTTCGGGTGTTTCTCCTTCTCATAGAGCTTTTCGCCGTTAAAATAGGAGAGTCCGTGGTCGTCAGGGCAGAAGTGACCGGGGACCCAGTCGAGGATAATGCCGAGGCCGGCTCTGTGCGCCGCGTTTACGAGGTACATAAAGTCGTGCGGAGTTCCGAATCGGCTCGTCGGCGCATAGTACCCGGTTATCTGATAGCCCCAGCTTCCGTCGAAGGGGTGCTCCATAACGGGCATGAGCTCGAGGTGGGTGTAGCCCATATCGGCTGCGTATGGCACAAGGGACTCGGCAAGGTCTCTGTAGGAGTAGTAGTTGCCGTCGTCGTGCCTCTTCCACGAGCCGAGGTTGACCTCGTAGATATTGAGCGGGCGGTTCATAAAGCCGTTCTTCGCCCTGTTTGACATCCACTTCGAGTCGGTCCACTCGAAGCCGTTTATATCAAAAAGCTTAGACGCGGTGCCCGGCCTCGTTTCGGCGTGGAACGCATATGGATCGGCCTTGTATTTAAGGTCGCCCCAGCGGGTCTCAATGCAGTATTTATAGTTGTCGTACTGCTTTGCGCCGGGAATGAAAATAGTCCATATTCCGCTGTCGTCTGGCTCGAGCCAGCCGGAATTCATATCCCAGCCGTTAAAATCGCCGAGCACGCGGACACTTCGTGCCATCGGCGCCCAGACAGCGAAGATATAGCCCTGCTGACCGTCTATCTCCGCAGGATGCGCGCCGAGCTTTTCGTAAGCCTTGAGCCACGTTCCCTCTGCGAAAAGAAAACGTTCATCTTGAGAAATGAGATTATTAACCATGGTCGCAAATCCTCTCTTTATAATTTCAGACATTGTAATTTTAGCACATAGAAATCCATTTGTCCACCTTTTGAGCGCAAAAAGTCCCGCCTTTTTTGTGCAAAAATAGGCGGGATATATAAATTTGATATTTAGTTTTTGTTTAGACTGCCCATAAGCCGTCCGAGGCGGCCGGCTATCAGAAGAGCGGTAAAAATATGCATAAGCGCCAGCGGAACGCCCTCCGTCTCAGGCGCCGTGAGTATCAGAAGAACGATGGACAAAAGGCCGAAAACGAGCGTGAATTTCGGAGCCGGCTTCTTGAAGGCATATCCCGCTGAATATACGAAAAATATCGCGGCGAGACCGGGAGCGGCGCATTTCCAGCCGTAAAGCATTATTGACGGGTTCGCTGCATAGCGGCTGTAGGTAAAGGCCATAGCATAGGTGAAATACGCAGCCGCAGCAGACGATACAAGAGCCGCCGCCCTCTCGTTCTTTTTGCCCGTTATAAGAAGCTCGCTCACGAGCATTGAAAGCCCGGCGGCAAGGGAGCCGAAGCCGAATATCATTTCTCCCACGGTCCCGCCTGCGTTTGATATCGCGATCAACGCCCCGCATACCGACGCAGCCGCGCCGAAAAACACGGTCGGTACTGTCTCGGCGGGCGTCCCGGAAAACAGGCGCATAAACCCGTCGCCGCTCTTGTCCGCCTTAATTACGTAGGTGAGGATAACGGAGGCTGCGATAAAAAGCAGAACGAAGACGGCAAGAGCAATTGTCAGGAAGCTTCCGGCTATCGGAAGGCCCTTTTCGTCGTATGCCTCCGCGAGCTCACGAGTTCGCAGGAAAGCGGCTATCGCGCCGCAAAGAACAGCCGCTGCGGGGACGGCGTATTTTTTAATCATAATCCGATCTCGCTTTCATATTTTTTATCGTATGCTATTCTACACCATTTAAGCTCGTAAAGTCAATGAGCAAGGAGCCTGAGCCAATGAAAAAGCGAATACTGGCTGCGTTTTTCACCGCCCTTATTTCCACCGTCCTGCCTTTCTTCGTTCCGTCACGATCCCCGTCTCCGCCCGAGCCCGGCAAGCTTTGGTACGAGCCCCCGAAGAGGATAAGTGCGGCGGACAGCGAGGTAAGACTCACCCTTTTTGACGGAGATAATGTTACCGAGCTGACGATGGAGGACTATCTCTTCGGCGCGGTCTCCGCAGAGATGCCCGCCTCATTTGATCTTGAGGCTCTTAAGGCGCAGGCGGTCGCTCTCCGCACGTACGCTCTCTATAAACTCAGGGTCTCCCCTTCTGATAAGCACTCAGCCGATCTCTGCGCCTCATCTTCATGCTGCGCGGCGTGGAAGAGCGACGATTATCTGAAAGAAAAATGGGGGGCGGACTATCCGTATTACTCCGCAGTAATCCGCTCCGCCGTCCGTGCGACGGACGGAGAGTATCTCATATACGGCGGCGAGCCCGTTCTCGCCGCTTTTCACGCCTCGTCGAACGGCGCTACAGAATCGAGCGAGGCAGTCTGGGGCAGGGCTCTTCCCTATCTCGTCAGCGTCCCTACTCCCGAGAATGCTGAAACCGTTAGAAGCTTTGAGGACAGGAGAGTTTATTCCAGGGGCGAGCTCTCAGAGCTGATCCCCGGCTGCGATCCGGACGCAGAGCTTTATTCCGGCGAAAAGCTTACGGATTCAGGAAGGCTTGCCTCGGTCAAAATACTCGGAGTCGAGCTCACCGGGCGCGAGCTGAGAACGCTTCTCGGTCTCGGAAGCACCTCCGCTCAGCTTTCTGAGGAAAACGGAGACCTCGTGGTCCTCACTCGCGGCAGAGGTCACGGGGTGGGTATGAGCCAGTTCGGAGCGGACGCCATGGCGAAATCCGGCATGGATTACCGGGAGATACTTGCGGCTTACTACCCGGGAACAGAACTTGTCGGGCAGGAGTGACTTCAATAACGGAGGCGCTTATGATAAAAGCCGTCCGATTTCTTTTCCGCAGAGGTCGCCATCTTCTCTCGTAGGCATTTGCACAGCAGTTTCTGGCAATTTCCATAATAATTTCTTGCTTTTATAATAAAAATCTGCTATGATGTATGTGTATCGGAACGGAAACCTTCGTGGGAACCGTACCGCAGAAAATCGGCTGATGGCTTCTGTTAGTCGCATAGTCGTCGGCTTTATATTTTACAGGAGGAATGGCTTATGAATTACACAGCAGAAGTCACGCATATGTGCCCGGTCGCCAAGGGCGCATATCACGGCCCTGCTCCCATCCCCGAAGAGGGAAAATGGGTCCAGGCGAAACAGATCGAAGATATTTCCGGCTTTACCCATGGCGTGGGCTGGTGCGCACCTCAGCAGGGCGC
>CACXBO010000023.1 GCA_902765975.1 Oscillospiraceae bacterium | reverse complement strand
GCGCCGGGCAGGGCGCTTCTCCATATCCTGAACTGCTTTACGGGGAATACCTCGCTTCCGAAGGCGACGGTGTGAAGGTATTCCGGCTTAACCACGGAGAAGGTGTCGAAGGCGCTCACCATAGTGAGGGCGGATACGACCCAGCAGATCGTGTTTATCCTGTGCTCATTTAAGAATTCAACGAGCTGAACCGGCATAGAGAAATTCTTTTTGGGGATGAGATAAGTGGTCGCGCCGAATTTCAAGGTCGGATACAGCTCCTTGAGACAGGCGTCGAAATAGAGAGGAGACTGATTGCCGAAAACGGTGTTCTCATTGAAGCCGAGAGTCTCGGAGAGCTGCTCTATATAGTCGATTACGGAGCGGTGGCAGGCGCAGACGCCCTTCGGAATCCCGGTCGACCCGGAGGTGAATACGATATATATGGGATCTATGTCGATAGCGCGGTCGTATATTTCCGAAAGCGCCCTGTCGTCCGCATCGCAGGAGGAAGCCTCGGAGAAAAGGACCGTGCGTCCGCCCTTCAGATCGAAGGAGGCGGCGACGGGGGCCGTGTCCTCGTCGCAGATGACGACAGGGGACTGTACGTTGTCGAGAATAAGCTGTATCCTGCCGGCAGGCATCTCTTCGTCTATGGGAACGTAGAAGCAGCCGCCGGAGACGACTCCGAAAAAGGCGGCGACCTCAGCGGGAGACTTGCGCATGAAAACGACGACCGGCTTTTTATAGACTCCCTCATGGGCGAGAAATGTTCCCACTGAGCGGCTTAGCCGGTATACCTCGGAGAAGGTAAGCCCGTTTTTCCCGTCGGAAAAAGCGAGCTTATCCGGCTTTACCCTGACTATATCGTTGAGATAATTAAGTACGTTGTTATGCATAGGCACATTACTCCAAATTTATGTTCATACCGATTTATTATATAACCGCGCGATTTTTATGTCAAGGAAGAAAGCCACATAAAATCTAAATATTGTGTTAACTCCTTGAGTATTTTAGCTAAATGTATGTATATTGAGAGAGAAAAAACGGAGCGCCGATCCATCCGACGCTCCGAAAAACCTATATTCAATTAAAACCCCGCAGATGCCGTGTAGACTCACTTATAACCTGCACGATATATGCAGGTGGGTCGCCTCCTTCCGTCCGACACGCTTCCAACTTCCGGGCGCAAACGGCGCTCGCGGGAGGCCTGCGATAAGAGGGAAGAGTCCGGCGTCCCTTATAAGAGATGTGGGTTTAAATAAGCCTATCACGAACACAGCAGGGGATCAAACGCGACGCCCTGTTATTCTTCTTCGTCTTCGGAAAACAGCCGCTCCATAAAGCGCTCGTAGATGTCCTCTTCTTCGTCGTCGTCGAGGTTTTCAAGCTCCTCAGTGCCGGGGACCTGCTTCAGTAGAACGATACCGTAATCCTCGTCGTCGGGATCCATATCCGCGGGGAGAAAAGCAAGATAATATACGCCGTTTAATTCTATAGTATCAACATGCTCGAGCTCGTAATTTCTGCCGTCCTCGTCGGTTATGGTGTAGATATCGCTGCCGAAATCGCCCATCGGAATCACCCCTTTCCTTATCTTCAATCGTATTATATCTCAAACTGTACAATAAATCAAGAGAAATAATAAGAAAAATGTGCAAAACTGCAAAATTTCTCAGGATATGATCAGTGTTTACAAAAAATCTTTTTTTCAATGCTTGAAACATGGCGGATGTTAGGATATAATACTGATTTACGAGCATAAAAATGCTATTTATATGAAAGGGAAGGATACAAATGAGCGCCTCAAAAAACAAGAAGCAGCGTTTGAACGCCGCCGTGGACCCCGTAAAGGCCGAGGAGGAGGCAAAGCGCGCAAAGCAGAACAGAAAGTATAAGACAGTGGGTATCTGCGTAGCTGTTCTCTTCGTTCTGTCCATAGTCTTTATTTTATTGTTCAACACCATAATGTATAACTGGCTGCCCGCAATTTCCGTAAACGGAAGGAATTTTTCAGCGGCAGAGGTCAACTTCTTCTATATGGCGGAGTACAACAAGCTCGCCAACTCCTCGTCTGAAAAGAAGCCGACCCAGGGCGTCTCGTTCAGGGAGCAGGATTACGACGAGCAGTACACCTGGTATGATTATCTTAAAAACGAAGCCAAGAAGACCATGACGCAGTACACCGCTATCTATAACGAGGCGCAGGCAAAGGGCTTTGTTCTTCCCGAGGAGGAGAGGGCTGATATCGACAAGGAGATCCAGTCCCTCAGAGACAGCGCCAAGCAGAGCAACGTCAGCACAAGCGCATATCTGCAGAACGTTTACGGCACCGGCATGACCGAGAGCGTCTACAGGAAGTGCCTTGAGTTCTCCACCTACGTAAATTCTTACTACACTCATCTCGTCGATGAGTTCCAGTATTCCGACGAGGAGCTTGCCGCGGAGTATGCAAACCTCGCGGGAGACTACGACTATTTCGATTTTGACCTTTTCTTCGTAGAAGCCGATATGGGCACGGAAGAGGAGCCGATAAGCCTTGCCGACGCCATGGCGGGAGCAAAGGAAGAGGCTGAGGAGCTCAAGGCGGCAACTGCCGACGAGGAAAGCTTCGTTGCAGCGGTTCAGGATTATTATAATATACACGCAGAAGAGGGCCAAGACCCCGAGACCGCGTCTCACGATAAGCTCAACACCGGATATCAGGGCAGATACGTATCTATGATCTAT
>CACXBO010000022.1 GCA_902765975.1 Oscillospiraceae bacterium | reverse complement strand
CTGATATTGAACACGGCGGGGGTTATCATCGGTTACGCTGTATTCTCTCTTGTCAGAAGGCTGATAAAAAGAGCGTGACAACTTCCGGTTTGTCGAGAAGTTTGGCGCGTGTTTTTTACGCGGTCTTTCTATGCTTTGGTGTCCTTTTTCGCGCTCTTTGACATCAAAAAACCTTTTTTGTCTACCATGGCAAAATAGGTTTTCTCGTGTTTATGAAACAAGCAGGTCGAGTATAATTGGCTTATTACAGATACCGAGATCTTTGCCCACAGCGAAAAGCCTTGCAGCCGAACAGGTTGCGGGCTTTTTCCCGTGAGCTGCCGTCTCGCCGTCGTTCCGGCGTCCGCTGCGGGTTTATGCGTTTCTCCTATGCGCTCTCAACCGTAAAGCGATATGACTCGCGCGCTGCGTTATTGATTGCGCAGGACGCTTATAATATAATAAGGCCATAATGAAAAACGGCAGGAGGTTTTAACTATGGATCTTTCAAAGAAAATCAAGCAGCTTCGCTTCAAGTCCGGTCTCACTCAGGAGCAGCTTGCGGAAAAGCTCGGAGTTGTCGCTCAGTCCGTATCAAAATGGGAAAACGCGGTTGCGATGCCGGATATTGCGACTTTGCCACTGCTCGCCGAGGTTTTCGGCGTCAGCATAGACGATCTTTTCGACCTGACCGCCGAGCAGCGCTTCAACAGGATAGAAAACCGCATGGACTGTGAATCGGAGCTGCCTCAGGATATCTTCAGAGAGTATGAGGACTATCTCAAATCTCAGCTCTCTGTCGAGCATAACAGGAAGCGCGCGACTGAGCTTATTTCTTATCTGTACTGGCACAGAATGGAGACCTACGCACAGAAAGTCCGCAAATACGCAAAGGACGCCGTGCGCATGGCTCCGGGCGAAAAGGGCTGCCAGTGGATGCTTCAGAAGGCAGAGGGACACTGCTCATGGGACTGGAATATATCCAACCATTCAAAAGCGATAGACTTCTACCGCGAGCTCACAGAGCGGGCTCCGGGCGAGAGGCTTCCATATATGTATCTTATCGACAATCTTATAGCCGACCATCGCTCCGATGAGGCTGAGCACTATCTCGGAAAGCTCTCGTCTATCGAAGGCTTCGAGCCCATAATGGCGGAGGTATACCGCGCACATATCGCTCTCTCCCGCTTTAATGAGCCGGAAGCGGACAGAATAATGGAAGAGCTCGGCGAGAGATATCCCGACAGCTCCGTTTACCTCTTCGAGGCGGCGCAGTACTACGCAAAGAAGTGCGACTACGAAAAGGCTATCGGAATGTATGAGATAAGCTTTGAAAAAGAAACGCGCAGACCGCGTTTTACCGACGAGCTTATGGGAATAGCGGATATCTACGAGATTATGGGCGAGCCTCTTAAGGCTGCCGACACTTATTCTCGCATCATTGACGTTCTAAAAAACGAATGGGGAATGACTGAGGATACCGGCCTTAAAGATGCGATCGCAGAGCGTGAGAGGCTTCTTAAGAAAGCGAACAGCTTCAATGCCTCGTCCCGGGCGCCTGAGCATATCGGCTCGGGCGAGCTGGACGGTTAACTTAAAAGCAAAGTCCGGAGTTTTTTCTCCGGGCTTCGCTTTATAAAAAAGTTGAAATTTATCCTCTGCGCGTAGTATAATTCATATAACACTTTACATCGGCAAAGAGGAAATATCCATGACTGAACGACTTTACTTCACCGACAGCCATCTCTCAGAGTTTTCCGCCGCCGTTACCGGCTGCATCCGCACAGGAGAGCTTTATGAGATAGCGCTTGACCGCTCCGCTTTCTTTCCCGAGGGCGGAGGTCAGAAGGGCGACTCCGGATATATCGGCTCCGTCCGCGTGCTCGACACTCTTGAGCGAGGCGGCGAGGTTTTTCATATTGCCGCGCAGCCCGTTTCTGTCGGCTCAATATGCGATTGCCGCATCGACTGGGCTCAGCGTTTCTCGCGAATGCAGTCGCATTCCGGAGAGCATATAGTCTCCGGAATAGTTCACGGCGATTACGGCTTTGAAAACGTGGGCTTTCACATGGGCGAGGACGGTATGATCGTCGACTTCTCCGGTTACCTCACGGAGGATGAGCTAAAGCTCGTCGAGCTTAAGGCGAATCGCGCCATCTGGGAGAACAGACGTATAACCGCCCGCTTTCCCTCTCCCGATGAGCTTCGGGCTATGGACTACCGCTCCAAGCTGGAGCTTACGGAAAACGTCAGAATAGTTGAGATCGAAGGTCTCGACCTCTGCGCCTGCTGCGCGCCGCATGTAAGCTTTACCGGTGAGATCGGGATGATACGCATTCTCGAATCCATCCGCCGCAGGGACGGAGTACGAATAAGGATGCTCGCCGGCGAGGCAGCATACTTAGAGGCAGCAGAAAGCTCGCGTGAGTTGAGGCGCGTTTCCTCTCTCCTCTCCGTAAAACCTGAGGGTGCTCTTACCGCTGTCGAGGACGTGCTCAGAAAGCGCGACGAGCTCAGCTACCGTCTCGGAGGCTTTAAGAGAGCGGAGATAGCCCGGTTTGCCGAAAATATCGGATACACGGAGGATAATCTGCTTCTCTTCCGACCCGACTTCGATCTTGACGAGCTTCGGCTTCTCGCAAATTCCGTTCTTCCGAAGTGCGGGAAAATGGTCTGCGGCTTTACCGGCAGCGACTCAGAGGGATATAAATACGTGATCGCGCAGAGAGGCGGAGACCTGCGGGAAAAGGCTAAGGAGCTTAACGCCCTTTTGAGAGGGCGCGGCGGCGGAAAGCCGGAAATGATTCAGGGAAGCTTTTCCGCAACGGAAGAAGAGATAAGGAAGGTGCTCGAAAAATGAAGATTACCGAACTGTTTCGCAGCGGACTCTGTCCCGTTTCGTTTGAAATATTTCCCCCAAAGGGCGAGCTTAAGCCCGATGAAGTGCGTTCCGTGCTCTCCGGACTCAAGGCTCTCGATCCTGCTTACATAAGCGTCACCTGCTCCGCGGGAGGGTCGGGCGTTTCCAATGAGAAAACAGCAGAGCTTTCCGGCATAGTTCAGCATGAATTCGGCGTGACAGCCGCCGCGCACATAACGGGCATAAACTCGAAAAAAGCTGCGGTAGACTCCGCGATTAGTTCACTTAAAGCGCGAGGCATTGAGAATATCCTCGCTCTGCGCGGCGACAGAGTCGACGGCTGCGAGCCGGGCGACTTCAAATACGGCTCGGAGCTCATTTCCTATCTGCGCAGCTCAGGGATAGGCAAAGACCTTTGCATTGGCGCAGGCTGTTATCCCGAGGGTCACGTCGACTGCGAAAGCCTTGAGCGCGACCTCGACCACCTAAAGGAAAAGACCGACGCGGGCGCCGACTTTCTCATCAGCCAGCTCTTCTTTGAAAACGAGAGCTTCTACCGCTTTATCGACAAGGCGAGAGCGCGAGGAGTTTATCTTCCGGTCGACGCCGGAATAATGCCTATCATGGGAAAAAGCCAGATAACGAGGATGGTATTCCTCTGCGGAGCTTCGCTTCCCGCTCCGGTAGTACGCATACTCGCAAAATATGAAAACGACCCCGCCTCTCTCCGCTCCTCCTGCCTCGACTACGCAGCGCGGCAGATCATCTCCCTTACTGAGTCCGGCGCGGCAAACGGGATACATATATACTCGATGAATAAGCCGGATGTTGCAGAGTACCTAATAAACGAGGTGAGAAATGCCCGCCTTTGATTACGAGATCGACACTGACGAGACCCTGCGCTATCTCGGCTATCGCGGTCAGGAGCTTACCGAAGACGTCAGAAACCGGATCGGCTCCATGACGGAGCTTCTAAAAAGGATCGCAGCTCCCGCGTGGACGTGGGGCGTGTTCGAGCTTGACGGTACGAGGCTCTCGGGCACTGAGCTGGAGCTTGAAGGCGATAGCATAAAACGTCACCTCGACGGGGCGGAAAAATGCGTTCTCATGGCGGCAACTCTCGGTCACTCCTGCGACAGGGAGGCCATGCGCCTTGAAGCAAAGAGCCTTGCCGACGCAGTTTGCTTTAACGCCGCCTCAGTGGCGCTTATCGAAGCGGTATCCGATCGCTGTCAGCGTGAGATCGGCGCAAGCTTCAAAGCAGAGGGGCTTCACATCAACGGTCGCTTCAGTCCCGGCTACGGCGATCTGCCTCTCACGGCTCAGGCCTCGCTCATCAGGCTTATCGGCGCCGAGGAAAGGCTCGGGATAACTCTCACCGACGGCTGCCTCATGCTCCCTCGAAAGAGCGTTACGGCTATTATAGGGCTGTTTAAAACCGAGAAGGTCGGCGAGACCCGCGGCTGCGCCGTCTGCGGTATGCGGGAATTCTGCGAATACAGAAAGGCAGGTGTACGCTGTGGATAACATACAAATATTCGACGGCGCTATGGGCACTCAGCTCCAGGCGCGCGGTTTGAAGCTCGGCGCTTTGCCGGAGCTTCTCTGTCTCACTGATCCGGACTTGGTCCGCTCCGTACATACAGATTATGTCAATGCCGGAGCCGAGGTCGTTACGACTAACACCTTCGGAGCGAATAGGCGCAAGCTCATGGGAAAAGCGGAGGTAGGCGAAGTGGTGTCCGCCGCAGTACGTCTTGCCCGCGAGTCAGGCGCACAGAAGGTCGCCCTCGATATAGGTCCTACAGGCGCGCTTCTGAAGCCGCTCGGCGCGATGAGCTTTTCTGAGGCTTACGAACTTTTCAAGGAAACGGTATCCTTCTCCGATGGCGCGGACATCATCCTTATCGAGACGATGTCCGATATACTTGAGGCTAAGGCCGCACTGCTTGCCGCGAAGGAAAATTCCGAGCTTCCCGTCTACGTCACGATGACCTTTGGGGAGGACGGTCGCACCTTTCTCGGCACAGACCCCGAAACTGCTGCGGTAACGCTCCACTCTCTCGGCGCGGATGCGGTAGGAATAAACTGCTCTCTCGGTCCGAAGGAGCTTTTGCCGCTCGCTGAGAAAATGCTGAGAGCCGTTCCCTGCCCCGTTATAGTGCAGCCGAACGCCGGACTTCCGGTTATTGAAAACGGAAAAACCGTATATCCCGTTCCGCCCGATGAGTTCTCTTTCCTTATGCGCGAGCTGATGGATATGGGCGTTACGATAGTCGGCGGCTGCTGCGGCACAACTCCTGAGCACATAAGCGCGCTCAGAAGGGCTGCGCTGTCCCTCTCCTCTTCCCGTTCTCCGTTCATTCCCTCGCCGCGCTTTACCTCAAGCCGACGCACCGTTTCTTTGGCAGGCAGCGATGTTGCCCTCATAGGCGAGCGCATCAATCCCACCGGGAAGAAGAAGGTCAAGGAGGCGCTCAGAAACAGGGATTACGACTACATTATAAATGAAGCGATAAGCCAGGCGGAGGCCGGCGCAGACCTGCTTGACGTAAACGCCGGGCTTCCGGAGATCGACGAGGCCGAAGTGCTTGAAGAGCTCGTAACCGAGCTCTCAGCCGTCACCGACCTCCCGCTCCAGATAGACAGCTCAGACCCCGCTGCCGTCGAGCGCGCAGTCCGGGTATATCCGGGAAAGCCCATAATAAACTCGGTGAACGGCAAGGAGGAAAGCCTTGCTGCAATCCTGCCGATCGCAAAAAAATACGGCGCAGCCGTCGTGGGGCTGACGCTTGATGAAAGCGGTATCCCTCCCACAGCCGAGGGACGCTTTAAAATCGCAGAAAAGATAGTTTTAAGAGCTCTCAGCCTCGGAATACCGCGCGAGGATATCCTGATAGACTGCCTCGTGCTGACAGTATCCACAGATCAGTCCTTAGCGGTCGAAACTCTCCGCGCAGTCAGGCTCGTTAAAGAGCGGCTCGGAGTTCGCACGGTGCTCGGAGTTTCAAACGTGAGCTTCGGGCTGCCGCAGAGGGAGATACTGAACTCTGGCTTTCTTGCCTCTGCCCTCGCTGTGGGGCTCGACCTTCCGATAATGAATCCGCTCTCCGCAAGGTATATGGACGTCGTCCGCGCACATCGCGTTCTCTCCGGTCAGGACAAGGGCGCAGCAGGGTATATTGAAAAGTATTCGGGAGCTGCAAAGCCGGTTGAAGCCGCTCCTGACTCGGAGCTCTCGGTTAAGGATATCGTGCTTTCTGGCAGGAAGCTCCTTATCGAGGGCGCAGTAAAAAAGGCTCTCGCCTCCGAAACCCCGATGGACGTTATAAACGGTCTGCTCATTCCGGCGATAAACGCAGCGGGCGAGCTCTTTGAAAAGGGCAAATTTTTCCTTCCTCAGCTAATGGCAAGCGCGGAAACGGTCAAGCTCGGTTTCGACGCGGTGAAAAACTCGGCTGAGAAGGGCTCGGTAAGCTCAAAGGGCACGATAATCCTCGCAACTGTAAAGGGCGATATACACGATATCGGCAAGAACATCGTGAAGCTGCTCCTCAATAACTACGGCTACGAGGTCATTGACCTCGGCCGCGACGTTCCGCCCGAAACGGTTGTCGCCGAGGCGAAGGCAAGAAATGTAAAGCTCGTAGGTCTCTCCGCGCTTATGACGACGACGGTGAAGGGAATGGAGGAGACGGTAAAGGCTCTCAGAGCAGCAGGCTGCGGCTGCAAAATAATGGTAGGCGGCGCCGTGCTTACAAAGGAATACGCAGATATGGTCGGCGCTGATTACTATGCAAAGGACGCCGCCGAATCCGCAAAAATAGCGGAAGAAATATTCAATAACTGAATCAGTGAATCGTAATCCGTTTATTCTGCCCCCCAATTAACTATAGACAAACCCGCTTTCAGCTCAGGCCGAAAGCGGGTTTGCTGCGCAAAAGTGAATATTCGTTAAATTATGTCCGAAAACAGCTCTGAAAGAGCGGAAAATAGCCTGTCGCCTCATCACCACAGATATATGCCCTTCATTTTGTTTAAACTTTAAGGATTTATTTCAGAACCTGACTCGCTTTTTTCGAATGACAAAGCCAATGGTCAAAAGAACTGCGCCGAGACATAAGAAAACCGGAACAGGCCACCATACAAGGCCAGTATCAGGCATCGTGTTATATGGGTCGTCTTCTTCGCCTATGTCGGTTGATGGATCTTGATTATCGTTCGGTTTCGAAGTTGGGTCTCCCTCGGACGGCGGTTCATCTTCAGATGGGTCTGGATCAGTGGGATTCGGATTTAATCCTCCAATCTGAATAATGTCTGCCTTTGGTTCCATCTCAATCAGGTTACTTCTCGCGTTAATTGCCACCAGAGTTGGGAGAAATCTAAAGAAGTATCTGCCGGTTGAAGCATATGTTACATATGTGAGTCTCCCGTTTATTATTTCTTTTCTCGCATAATTATTCATATTTGCGCCGCGGACAACAACAAGATACAGTCCAACCGGTAAACTATCGCCATTGTCCGTCGCGTCGATTAGTGTTCCGCCAGTTTTTCCGGAAACGATCGGAGTTCCCTTTGCAATTGCAATCTCAGCAATTGTAGATGACAAGTTCTCAAGCTCGACGGAGTTCTTCCATTTTATAAGCCGAGTTCCGTAAGGCGCAACAGGCAAAAATCCGGCTTCAGCCGGTTCTCCAACATAGTATAGATCAACTTTCAGAAGCTCATCCTTCAGCCCATAGCTGCTATATGGAGATCTTACTCTCAATGCCGGCCAATCATGCTCATCACTTGCCGCTGATACTGTTTGGACAGCAAAAGACAGCATGGCAAGCATAGCAAACATAGCTAAGACCAGCGATAAAATTTTTAAAATGCTGTTCTTATTCATATTCCATCACACATTTTGAGATCTCATCAAGCTGTTATTCCTTGTCGGGCTTGTTTATATCCTCAGATAAGGCTTTTTTCTTTTTTGCTCGTCTGACTGCTGACGCAATAATAAGCAACGCTGTTAAAAGCGCGACCGAACCTGCTGCTACATATACAGGAAGAAGCTTGTCGCGCAGCCACCATACCTGTTCTTCCCGAGTTATATCCTGATCATCCTCGATTTCAATAGATTGCGCATTTGAGGTTTCCGAATAAGCTGTGCCTATCCTGGTCCCTCGTACAAGTATACGGTGAGAATTGACTCCGTATGGCGTGCAGGTTATCAAGGTGCAATAGTCAGCACCTGCGCTGATTTCAAGCGCCTCGGTCTCCCAGGGTAAAACGATTAAAATCTGATCAACTTGATAACTCATTTTTACGCCGAGAACCTCGATAGTGAATAAGTCGCCAATAACCATCTGCTCAAGATCGGTAAAAAGCCTTGCGCTCGGCAGACCTGTATGTCTGGAAAGAACGCAGTGAGTGTTTTCACCGCCAACAGGCAGACTGCTCGTCTCCAAATGACCCACAGCATTCTGAAGTACGGATTCGCTTGTAGTGTGCATTATCGGAATGCTTATGTTCAGGCGCGGTATATGGATATGGCCCATCATTCCATCGCCGTAGATATTGAGTAAAGTGGGATAATCCGCCATAAGCTCTTCTTCTGTAACGCTTCCTCCGCAGTAAAACTCAAACAGTCTTCGGTTATAATCGTCCGCGGCAGACCACAAAGCATTTCTCTCTTCATCACTCATATACTTTATTATTTTATTATACTCAACGATTGCCTTTGACTGGTGATTTCGGTTCCACCAATCGCTAAATGTAGGATACAGCAATAAAGACAGCCCGGAGATAAATATGAGCAAAAAAATAATAACCGGAAGTTTCTTTTTCATTTGGGCTCTCCTGAAAACTGAATCTCTCTTTCTAAGGATCGGTTTTGTACCGATCCTTAGAAAGCAATAATATCTATATTATATGGCTGCGAGCCTTCTTATTTTTTCTCCTCGCGCCTGCGGAAAACTAAGAATGCGCCTGAGATAACTATAAGAGCTATTCCAAAGATATAAAACAGCGTCGTACCGCTTCCGCCTGTGCTCGGAAGAACAGAGCCGGGAGTGTTGGCTATGTGTGCAATCTGAGTAAGGTTCACCATCTGCTGCTCCTCGCTCAGCGCCGGATCAAGCGCAGCCTTGCCGTTTACAATTACCTCCACCGGGCTGTCAAGCTTTACATAGCCGTCCGGAGATTTTATCTCAAGCAGATAATAAGTACCGTCTTCAAGACCGATATACTTCGCAGAACCGTCGCTCTCAGTAACGACCTTGGTAATAGTTTTGGCAGCGTCGGTGCTGGCAACGTCTTCAATTGCATCGTCACCGGGCTTGTCGGAGTCTGTCAAATCGGTTTCGCTTACCCATACAACCTCTTCGGTATCGGTGTTGTAGCGGAAATATGATTTTGTTCCAGCCTCGACCTTATAGAGCACAAATTCAGCGCCGGACAGCTTCTGCGCGTTGTTGCCCGTCTCAAACTTGTCGATAATGATCTGTGACACATAGTTTCTGGTCTCATCGTCCTTATTAATAAGGTGGTTGGGATCGTTGCCATAGGTCAGGTTGGCTTTGTTGTTAACTACTGCTCCGGCCGCGTCCTCAGTAACCTTCGCATAATACTCAATGACGATATCTTTTCCCTGCCATTCGGGCTTCTCAACAAGGTCGACAGAAATATCAAAAGAGAATTTATCCGGATCACTATCATCAAAACGGTATTGATTTCCGGAGAGCTTTGCCGTTAAGTCTGTAATCTGATCAAATGTGGCCAGAGGTATTACGTCGGTACCTATTGTCACCTTAAAGGTTGTTTTGTCGAAAAGAAATCCCTTGGAAAGCGTATCCTTGATGTAGTAATAATAGAAGGTATCTCCAGAGGCGACAGTGGGAAGCTTGCCCGTGACGGTAAATTTGAGGTTATCTCCGATCTGTACACCCTGCTCGTCGACCGCTTCTGTACCGTTATATACTTCCTTGTCAAAAGGTATGTCGTGCTTATTCTGTACCGTTACCTTCTGATCCTCTAAAACGGTTGTAAGCGCATAAGGATCCGCTCCGATTGTCTCGGGATCGGTGCCTGATGTAATGAGATAATAACCAGGCTGGCCGCCTATGTCAATTTCAACTGTATCATTTTTGGGATCCGCAGGGTCGTTATACTCAGTAATTTTTGCGGCAGGAACCTTTACAGAGTCAAATGCGCTCGGAGTCGCGGCAATTTTACCGGAAAGGAATTCGGCAAAATCGGCTGCGCTGAAGTTGGTGAGCTTTTTAACAGAATATCCGCCCGTGACCGCTGTAAACTCCAAACCGGGGAAAGCAGAGACAAGGGGATCGGCAGATGTATCGACAATTAGCTCATCCACCCATGCGCTTCCGGCGGGCAGCAGATAGCTGACAACGCCGTCGCTGTCTGCGCCAGCTTCAAAAACCTTATATGCCGCAAAATCGTATGTGCCAACTCCGGCATCCACGACTTTAATCTGCTCACCTGCCGCGAAGGCTGTAACCGACAGAGCCACCAAAAGCCCGACCGTTAGTTGAACCGCACCCCGTCAAGAGGACAATGAAAAACTATAAATTTTTTCTCGGCTGGCAGCTACGGCTGCCGGCCGCTTTTTTACGCCG
>CACXBO010000021.1 GCA_902765975.1 Oscillospiraceae bacterium | reverse complement strand
TTTATATGCTGCTTTTAATTCTGTCCACGGCATTTTTTTCGAGGCGCGATACCTGAGCCTGACTTATGCCGATCTCGCTTGCGACCTCCATCTGGGTTTTCCCGTCGAAGAACCGGAGGGCGAGTATGCGCTTTTCCCTGTCGGTAAGCTTTGAGATCGCCTCCTCGATGGCGATCTGCCTCAGCCATACGTCGCTTGAGGAGTTTTCGTCGCCTATCTGGTCAATGCCCAAAACCGAGTCGTCAGAATCCGAATAGACTGGATCGTAAAGACTCACCGGCTCTGCGACTGCGTCCATTGCGGTCACGACCTGAGCGCGGCTTATGCCGAGCTCCTTTGCGATCTCCTCGGGTGCAGGCTCCCGCTGGTTCTCGGCCTGAAGCCTTTCCTTGGCGAGCAGTACCTTATACGCGGTATCCCGTATGCTGCGCGAAACTCGCACCGCGCTGTTATCCCTGAGAAAGCGGCGTATCTCGCCGGCTATCATCGGCACTCCGTAGGTGCTGAACATGACGCTGTGGTTTACATAATCGAAGTTGTCGATAGCCTTTATAAGCCCTATGCAGCCCACCTGAAAGAGGTCGTCCGCGCTCTCGCCGCGCCCCTGAAACCGCTGGATAACGCTGAGAACGAGCCTCAAGTTACCGTTTATGAGAGTTTCGCGCGCGTTTTCGTCGCCTGCGCGGGCTTTTTTCATAAGTTCTATCGTTTCGTCGTTTTTAAGCACCGGAAGCTTTGAAGTATTGACTCCGCATATCTCTACCTTGCCCTGCACTATCTCGCCTCCTCTGTCTTTTCTCAGTATTTCCCCGAGAAGGCGATTTAATACAGAAGGTAAAAGTTGACAAGATGAGGCGGCAAGGCTATAATAACTTTAACGAAGTAAAGGAGAAATCAATATGATCAAGCTTAACGATAACTTTATGAAGCTGCCCGGCGGCTATCTTTTTCCGGAGATCGGAAGGCGAGTCAGAGCCTTCAAAAATCCCTCCAAGCCGCTTATAAGGCTCGGAATAGGCGACGTGACTCAGCCGCTCGCGCCCGCCGTCGTTGAGGCGATGAAGAAGGCATCTGAAGAGATGGGGCATAAGGAGAGCTTCAGAGGCTACTGCGAGGAGACCTGCGGAGCCTACGATTTTCTCAGATTTGCCATAAGAGACAGCTACCTTGAGAGAGGAGTTCAGATAGCCGACGACGAGATATTCGTATCTGACGGAGCAAAATCCGACTGCGGAAACATCGGAGATATCTTCTCGGCAGATAATACCGTTGCAGTATGCGACCCCGTATACCCGGTATACGTCGATACGAACGCCATGGCGGGAAGAGCGGGCGACTTTGTAAACGGGAAGTGGTCGAGGCTCGTCTATCTGCCCTGCACTGCGGAAAACGGCTTTTTCCCCGACCTGCCGGACACGGTCCCGGATATGATATACATCTGCTCGCCGAACAATCCCACGGGAGCCGCTGCGACCCGCGAACAGCTTAAGACCTGGGTGGATTATGCGAACGAGCACGGGAGCGTTATCCTCTTCGACTCGGCATACGAGGCATATATCTCTGAGGAGGATAAGCCGCACAGCATTTTCGAGATACCGGGCGCAGAGACCTGCGCCATCGAATTCCGCAGCTTCTCAAAAACGGCGGGCTTCACAGGAGTCCGCTGCGCCTACACCGTTATCCCAAAGGCTCTCGTCCGCGGCGGAGCAAGCCTCAACTCCATGTGGAACAGGCGTCAGGGCACGAAATTCAACGGAGTCGGCTACGTCGTGCAGCGCGCAGCAGAGGCTACCTTCTCCCCGGAGGGCAAAGGTCAGATAGAAGAGACGATCGCATATTACCGCAATAACGCAAGAGTCATCCGCGAGGGCCTTACCGCCGCCGGACTGACGGTCTACGGCGGAGTTAACGCTCCGTATATCTGGTTCAGAACGCCCGAGGGCACGGGAAGCTGGGAGTTTTTCGACAGGCTTCTCCGCGAGGCCTGCGTCGTCACAACGCCGGGCGCCGGCTTCGGACCGAGCGGCGAGGGCTATATCCGTCTCACCGCCTTTGGCGACGCCGCCGCGACCCGCGAGGCAGTCGATAGGATAAAGAACATACTGTAAAATACCAGGCTCCTTCGGGAGCCTGGTTTTTCATCTAATAAATTATCGAAAAACGATAAAAAATTATTGACAAACAGTGGAGCCTGGGATATACTGAACGCGAAAGGAGAGATCTCATTGAATTGGAACAGGAATAAAAGCGTTGCATTGAGCCGGGTATGTCTCATCGTGTTTGCGGCGATGCTTCTCTGCCTTGACGCGGGCGCGTACTGGTTTTCGCGATGGTTTTTCTCTGCTGAGGGAAGCAGGTGGGTTTTCCTTATGATAACGGTTTATTCTGCGAGCATTTTCGCGTGGATATGCCTCTATATGCTCTGGCGGCTTACCGGAAACATAAGGAAGGGCGAGGTTTTCGTTCGCGAGAACGTAACTTATCTGCGGGCGGTTAGCTGGTGCTGCGCGGCGGTCGGCGTTATCTGCCTTGCAAGCGTGCTCTACTACCTGTCGTTTGCATTCGTGGCTATTGCGGCGGGCTTTATGTCGCTCATCGTCAGAATAGTGAAAAACGTGTTTGACGAAGCAATCGGAATGAAATCCGAGCTCGATCTGACTGTCTGAGGCGCGCGATGGAGATACTCGTTAATCTTGACGTTATGATGGCAAGGCGGAAAATATCGTCGAACGAGCTTGCCGAGCGGGTTGGGATAACTCCCGCAAATCTCTCGATACTCAAGACGGGGAAGGCAAAGGCGATCCGCTTCTCAACTTTGATGGCGCTTTGCCGTGAACTTCGATGCCAGCCGGGAGACATTCTGGAATATAAGGAGAACTGAAAATGGAAAAAGAAAAAATGCTTCCGGAGGGCTTGGAGCCCGCCGGTTTGGTTCCTGTACCCGAAAATGAGAAAAAGCCGTTCTTTTCTGCCTCGACTGAAGAAAAAATCGCAGCATTTTTAATGCTCGCCGCCGCTTATATCTACACGTATCTGTTTGAAGGGGAGAGCTGGAAGCTCACGCTCTGCGTCTTTTTCTCCTTGTACGTAATAATATGCGAGCTTGTGAACCGAAGAACGAGGCCGACAGTCGATAGCCTTGCGGTTTTCGCCTGCTTTTCAGCGACTTTTATAAGCATTGAGCTTGATTTCCTCTCTGTATGGGGCGATTATCAATACCTGTTTCTCCACGTTTTTGCCGTATGGTGGGCGCTTTGCCGCAGCGGAGCCCTTTTGGAAGGAAGAAACGGTCGTTTTATCGCTTTTGACGCAGTAAACGGCTTTTTTATCATTCCGTTCAAGAATTTCATACTTCAGTTCAGATGCATAGTCGCGGCGTTTGTCGGGCGCAGCGAGGAAAAGAAGGAAAGCGCAAAGCCGCTAGCGGTCATAGCCGCCGCAGCAGCTTCTGCGGTACTGTTCATTATGGCGGTCAGCCTTCTGCGCGACGCGGACGCGGGCTTTGCGGAAATAGTTGACGGTATATTGGGACGCGCCGGATATAACTTAATCGATACTTTGTGGAGACTGCTCCTCAGCATTCACGTCGGCGCGTGGCTCTTCGGACTTTTGGCGGGCTCTCAGAGAGCCGATAAGCAGCGTCTGAACGGCTTCGGAATAAAAATCGAGGGCTTTATTGCGAAGCTGAGACTCGTGCCATCCGGCCTCTGGGTGGGGATAGCCGCCGTTTTTTCCGCCCTGTATGCAGGCTTCTTCGCTATACAGGGGAGCTATCTGTTCGGCGCCTTTGCAGGAAAACTGCCCGACGGCTTTATCGTAAGCGAATACGCGAGACGGGGCTTTTTCGAGCTTCTGAAGGTAATGGCTCTTAATTTCGTCCTGCTTTGGTGCCTCTCAAGAACGGGGAAAAAGGACCCGCGCGGCCATAGACCTACGCTTGCTGCCGCTGCGGTCCTGACGTTTGAAAGCCTTGTTTTTGCAGCAGTAGCCGCCTCGAAGCTGTGGCTCTATATCGACTCCTTCGGCTTCACTCCGAAGAGGCTGCAATCGATGTGGATGGTAACTGTTCTCGCCTTCGGATGCGCCGCTTTTTTCTATAACACGGTCACCGGAAAGAGGTCGGCAAGGGCGTGGATCTACTATACTGCGGTCAGCTTGTGCGCAACGTGCTTTATTAAATGACACAAATTCAATACAAAATATGGTACAGTTTTTTCCCGCTGCCTCAATATGGGGCAACGGGATTTTTTCTGCGCGTAATCGCCGAAAAAACATGAATTATTTTCAAATTTTCTCTTGCAATTTGAGGACTGCGCCTCTATAATGGTGTCATATCAGTGGGGCAAAGTGGTGGAAAGTGTATCGCTTTCCCACGAATGTTACGAGAGGTGGTGAAGAGATGGCCGGAATGACAGGAGTATACAGGCACACGCTGGACGCAAAGGGTCGTCTCTTTATACCCGCAAAGCTCCGGGAAGAGCTGGGCGACACCTTTTTCGTGACTATTTCCACTGAACGCTGCCTGACGGCATATTCCATGGACAGCTGGGATAGGCTCAACGAAAAGATCCGCGAGCTTCCGAGAGCGAAGCAGACGAAGATGAGACCGCTTTTCTCCCACGCTTCAAAATGCGAGCTCGATACGCAGGGAAGGATACTTCTTCCTCAGGCGCTCAGAGACTTTGCGAAGCTTGAGAAGAACGTGGCGGTAGTCGGAGCCGGAGATACAACTCAGCTTTGGGATGAGGCGGCATGGAATGAGGTCGACGTGGCGGAGACCACGCCGGAGAATCTCGCCGAGGTCTTTGAGGAGCTTGATTTCTGATGGAGATCGGAAATCACGTTCCGGTGCTCCTTTGGGAGTGCATTGAGGGACTGAACATCGATCCGAACGGAATATACGTGGATGGGACGCTCGGGCGGGGCGGCCATTCAGAGAAGATCGCCGAAAGACTTCAGGGTGGAAGGCTTGTCGCGATCGACAGAGACTCAGCCGCGATCAAAGAGGCGGGAGAGAGACTGTCACGTTTCGGAGAGAGAGTCACCCTCATCAAGGGCAATTTCCGTGACGTCGACGGACTGCTTGATTCCGTCGGAATAGGGAAAGTCAATGGAATGCTCTTTGACCTCGGCGTTTCCTCACCTCAGCTTGACGACGGCGCGAGGGGCTTCTCCTATATGACCGACGCGCCGCTCGATATGAGAATGGACAGAGACGCTTCTCTAACGGCATACGATATAGTGAACGGCTGGCCGGAGAGCGAGCTGAGGCGCATACTCTTCGAGTTCGGAGAGGAGAAATATTCCGCAAGGATAGCCTCCGGGATAGTCTCTGCGCGAGAGAAGAGACCCGTAAGCTCGACCTTCGAGCTCGTTGAAATAATAAAAAGAAGTATGCCGGCTGCTGCGCTGAGAGAAAAGCAGCATCCCGCAAAGAGAAGCTTCCAGGCGATAAGGATAGCGGTGAACGATGAACTCGGCGCGCTTTCCGAAATGCTCGGAGCCGCGATCGAAAGGCTTCTTCCGGGCGGGAGACTGTGCGTGATAAGCTTCCACAGCCTTGAGGACAGAATAGTTAAAAACGCGATAAGATCGAGGGAGAACGGCTGCACATGTCCGCCTGAAGCTCCCGTTTGTATATGCGGCTTCAAAAAGAGCGTTGTGAGCGTTACGAAAAAGCCGATAACGCCTTCGGAGACAGAACTTGAAGAGAACCCGAGGGCAAGAAGCGCAAAGCTCAGGATAGCGGAAAAAATATAACCGAAGGATGACGACTAGATGGCACAGGCGAGAGCTGAAAGAGAAAGACAGTACGCCGTAAACGGGGCATTCGGAAGCCTCGCTTACGACCTTTATTCTTTCGGCGGAACTGCGGTTCCCAAGGAAATACCGGACAGTACGGCGGAGGAGACCGCAAGACGTGAGGCGCAGGAGAGAGCCTCTCAGAAGAAAAGAGAAGAAGCCCTCAAGCGCGCGAAGGCCATCGAGAGCGCAAGAAAAGCTCAGGCGGTTTCGGTCGCCGGAGTCCTCGGCTACGCCGTGATCGCGCTGCTAATGGTTTTCGTTATACTCTCCTACGTCCGTCTCACCGAGGTGTCGACGGAGATAACAATACTCAACAAAGAGATAAGTGCCCTTGAGACCGACGAGACGAGGCTCAAGGTGGAATATGAGCGCACGTTCAATCTCAACGCCATAAAGGAGCAGGCGACGAGCAAGCTCGGAATGACGATGCTCTCAGAGGCGAATACCCACGTCATCACAATGCAGAGGGAGGACAAGGCGGTCGTTCTTTCGCAGGATGATTCCGGCATAGGCTTCATAAAAGCTGCGAGAGACTTCATCTCCTCACTCGCGGAATATTTAAGGTGAGCGGGCATAGAATTTTACCGAAGACGGCATAATATACCGACTTAGGTGAGGAGCGCAGCATGGCAACGGAAAAAAAGATGACGTCACAGAGACCCGACAGTTCAATACTTCGCCGCACACTCATACTTCTGGTGGTGTGCGGCATAGTTGCGTTTGCCCTTCTCGCGGTCAGACTGTACAGGCTGATGATAACCGACCACGGGATGTATGAGCAGATGGCGATAGACCAGCAGACGAGGGAGACAAAGGTTTCCGCAAACCGCGGGACGATATTCGATACGAACGGAAATCCTCTCGCCGTAAGCGCAACGGCTTATAACGTTTTTATAAGCCCTGTCGAAATGATTAAATACAACGAGAGCCCGGAGTTAATAGCGAAAAACCTTGAGGCTCTGCTCGGCGTGAGCTACGACTCCGTAATGGAAAAATCCAAAAAGGTAGAAAGCTGGTATCAGGTCGTAGCGACAAAGATCGAGCCGGCAGAGGCGGATCTTGTAAGGGAATTCAAGGACTCGTATAACGGCGTCGACGCAAACGGGAAAGAGTACACGGGACTGAGGAGCGTACACCTTGAGGTCACGTCCAAAAGATACTATCCTTACGGCAGTCTTGCCTGCCACGTTATCGGCTTCGTCGGGACGGACAACAACGGCTTGATGGGCCTTGAGCGGGTTTATAACAGCTACCTTGAGGGGACCGACGGTAGCGTTACCCGCCTCGCTGCCCAGAACGGCGTCGGACTTCTTTACGAGAATTACGAGAATTATAACGACGCCATAGACGGCGGCAATGTAACCCTGACGCTTGACACAACGATTCAGGGCATAGCCGAGAAGTATCTCGCCCAGGCAATGGAGGAAAATTTCGTCAAGGATAACGGCTGCGTTATCGTTATGGAGGTAAAAACCGGGCGTATTCTTGCGATGGCGGGAGCTGAGACCTTCGACCTCAACAGTCCGTTCACTCTTACAGAGGATCAGCTTATTGAGCTTGACTACTATGTCGATGAGGACGAGTACAAGGCGGAGCGCACGAAGATGCTGAACGCCATGTGGCGAAATATGTCCATATCAGATACTTATGAGCCGGGCTCTGTTTTTAAAACGATAACTCTCGCAATGGCGTTTGAAGAGGGAGTAATAAGCGAAAATGATGATTTTTACTGCGGTGGAAAGCTGACTCCGGACAAGGTGCCGGGCAGAACGACCGACCTTAACTGCTGGAAGCGCACCGGACACGGCAGCCAGACTCCGAAAGAGGCGCTGATGCACTCCTGCAACGTCGCGTTTACAAATATCGCGTTCAGAGTGGGAGCCGCGAAGTTTTACGATTATGTCGAAGCCTTCGGCTTTTGGAACAAGACGGGAATCGACCTTCTCGGCGAGTCGAGCACGAGAGGCCTCTGGTGGACGGAGAAGGCGTTTACGAACCCCTATAACAAATCCTCGCTTGCAGCGGCGTCCTTCGGACAGACGGCAAACGTAACGCCCCTGCAGATGATAACAGGCTTCTGCGCCGCGGTTAACGGCGGATATCTCATGGAGCCGTATATAGTCAGCGAGATAAAGGACGGAAATGGGAATATAGTCTACTCAAAAGAGCCCACGGTGGTGCGTCAGGTCATAAGCGAGAAGACCAGCCGCCTCGTCGCCTCTTATCTCGAGGCCGTTGTGGGGGAAGAGGGAGGAACCGGTAAAACCGCATATGTCCCCGGGCTCCACATAGGAGGCAAAACCGGCACGACCACGAAAACCGCGCTTCAGGCGGCAACGGGCAACAAGGAGTATATGGTCTCGTTCTGCGGGATGAGCCCTGCGAACGATCCTGAGATAGCGGTGCTGATGGTGCTCGACAATCCGAGCCAGACCTCCGGCATCTACGTCGGCGGCGGAGTAATGGTCGGACCGTACGTTGGCAAGATTTTTTCGGAGGTAATGCCATATTGGGGCACAGAGCCGGACTACACCGCCGAAGAGCGTCAGTATCTCGACGTGCAGGTGCCTCGCGTTATAGGCGACGGCGTTGACGACGCGAGGGCGAAGCTTGAGGCAAAGGGCTTTACCGTTCAGCTCATGGGCGAGGGAACGGAGATAACCGCTCAGCTTCCCGCGCCGAACGTCAAAATAGCCGACGGCTCAAAGGTGATAATCTATGCGGGCGAAACCCCGCGCGGCGGAACGGTCCTCGTTCCGGAGCTGCACGGACTTACGGCAAAGCAGGCGAGACAGAAGCTGCAGAACGCCGGGCTATTCCTCGAAACGAGCGGCGCTCTTCCGAAGAGCAGCAACATTGTCGTTCAGCAGCAGTCGGTAGCTGCGGGCGAGGAGCTTGAATACGGTTCCGTAGTAAAGGTAATACTCGCAGATAAGACCAGCCTCGGCGAATACTAAGAAAAGAAAGGACGTGCGTTATCCGTGAAACTAAGCGAAGTGCTTTATGAGACCGGGGCGGTTTATTCCCCGGAAGACGGAGATATTGAGATCAGGGGGATAACGAACGATTCGCGAAAGGTGAAGGAGGGCTATCTCTTCGTCGCCGTCCGCGGCTATGCATCCGACGGACATTCCTACATCGGAAAAGCGATTGAAAAAGGTGCGGCTGCCGTTCTGTGTGAGAAGGCGCCGGAAGCGCACGGCGTTTTTGCGGTCGCGGAGAATTCGCGAGCGGCAGAGGCTGTCGCCGCCGCAAACTTCTACGGCAGACCGGCAGACAGAATCAAAATGATCGGCGTGACCGGCACGAACGGAAAGACCACGGTTACGAATCTAATAAAATGCGTCATAGAGGAGTGCACCGGCGCAAAGGTGGGCCTTATAGGCACGAACAGGAATATGATCGGCTCTGAGGAGCGCCCCGCCGAGAGGACCACGCCCGACTCCATAGAGCTTACTGAGCTCCTTTCCGAGATGGCGGACGCAGGCTGCGAATACTGCGTTATGGAGGTTTCAAGCCACGCTCTCTTTCTCGACAGGGTAAAGGCCATAACCTTCGAGGTCGGCGCGTTTACGAATCTCACTGAGGATCATCTTGATTTCCATAAGACGATGGAGGCTTACGCGGAGGCAAAGTCAAGGCTTTTCGACCTATGCAGGCACGCGGTCATAAACCTCGACGACGACTACACGGGCTTTATGCTCGAGAGAGCGGACTGCCCCGTGTTCACGTTCTCCACAGTACGCGACGACGCGGGTCTTACTGCGAAGGATATCCGCCTCAAGCCGGACGGAATCCTCTTCCGCTGCCTCGCGGGTTTGGAGATTATTACCGTTAAGCTCGGGATACCCGGTATGTTTTCGGTCTATAATGCGCTTGCCGCCATGTCCGTCGCAATCGTGCTGGGCATAGATGCGAAGGCGGCGGCAACTGCCCTCTCCCACTGCAAGGGAGTTATGGGCAGGGCGGAGGTGGTCGAGACCGGGCGCGATTTCACCGTGATAATAGACTACGCGCACACTCCGGACGCGCTGTCGAATATCCTCAGAACTGTCCGCGGCTTTGCCAAAGGCAGGGTAGTCCTGCTCTTCGGCTGCGGCGGCGACAGAGACAGGGATAAGCGCCCGATAATGGGCACGATAGCCGGAAGACTTGCCGATTACGTCTACGTAACGAGCGACAATCCCAGAACGGAACGGCCCATGGATATAATAAATCAGATCACCGCCGGCATGAAAAATACGAGGGCGGCCTACGAGGTCATTGAAAACCGAAGAGAGGCGATAGCCGCCGCAGTCCGGTCCGCTCAGCCCGGCGACGTCGTTATCCTCGCGGGAAAGGGCCATGAGACCTATCAGATAATAGGGACTGAGAAACGCCATTTCGATGAGCGCGAAGTCCTCAGAGAAATACTTGGTGAATGAGGTGCTGTACAAATGATCGTAAAGCTACTGTGGGCCTTTGTCGGCTCGCTGCTCGTCACGACGGTAACGGGGATTTTCCTCGTGCCCTATCTCAGAAAGAAGAAGGCGGGTCAGTCTATAAGAGAAGACGGACCTGTATGGCATATGGGAAAATCCGGCACTCCGACTATGGGCGGAATTATGTTCATCGCCGGAATAGCCTTCTCCATTGTCGTTGGCGGCATCGGAGAGGCTGCTGCGGGAGACTGGAGGCACTTTATAATCTTCGCGTTCTCCATTATCTTCGCCCTCATCGGTTTTCTGGACGATTATGAAAAGCTCAAGAAAAAGCAGAATCTCGGTCTGACCGCAATACAGAAATTCGCTTTGCAGCTTGCGGCCGCAGTCGTGCTCGTTCTGCTTCTGAGGCTTGAGGGACACCTTACGACGAGGCTTTACGTCCCGTTTTTCCACGACGTTTTCATCGACCTTCCCGACTGGCTCTATTTTATATTCGCAGCCTTCGTAATAGTAGGAACGGTGAACGCCGTCAATATCACGGACGGTATCGACGGTCTTGCGGCGGGAGTCAGCCTTCCCGTGGCGATCTGCTACGCGGTCGTTGCAGGGGTGTGGGGGCTTTCGTCCGTCGGCCTTTTCGGAGCGGCGCTTGCCGGCGGCCTCACAGGATTTCTTATTTTCAATTTCTATCCCGCAAAGATATTTATGGGCGACACGGGCTCGCTTTTTCTCGGCGGAGCGATCTGCGCTACCGCGTTCGCTCTCAATATGCCCCTCGCTCTCGTTCCGCTCGGGATCGTATATATCGTCGAGACGCTCTCCGATATAATACAGGTCACATATTTCAAGCTCAGCCACGGCAAGAGAGTTTTCAAAATGGCGCCTCTGCACCACCACCTTGAGATGAGCGGATGGGGCGAAAGAAGGATTTTTACCGTTTTCACGGCTATAAGCGCCTGCTTTTCCATCCTCACCTTTTTCGGCGTTTGGCACGGGTTCGGAGCCTGACTAAATATTGATAAGGAGACCTGACTATGGCGCAGTATGACAACGAAAAAACTGAATACGGCGCTGACAGGCTTCCGGACAGGGAGATACCGGACGACGACATAAAGCTCAAGCGCGGGCCTATGGATATGCCGTTTTTCCTGCTCGTTCTTGTGATACTTGCGCTCGGAGTTATAACGGTGCTATCGGCAAGCTTTGCAAACGCCTATTACGACAACAAGAGCCCGACATATTACTTCGGAAGGCAGTTTATTTTTGCTGTAATAGGAATTGGCGCGATGATTTTCATATCGCGTCTTCCGGTAAGGCTGTTCAGAAAATACTCTCTCCACCTATATGCGCTGACCGTTTTTTTCCTCATCATGGTCAAGGTGCCCGGAGTCGGGATAACGATAAACGGAGCTACGCGCTGGCTCGGAATAAGAGGCGTTATCACCTTCCAGCCCTCCGAGATAGCAAAGCTCGCCGTGATACTGCTCTTTGCCAATATGGCGTGTACGTATCAGGCAAAGATGAGGACCTTCCGCTGGGGCGTTCTGCCTTTTCTCGCCGTCCTTGCTTTAACGGGCGGACTGGTTATCTGGGAGAGGCACGTCTCTGCAACGGCGATAATACTGATAGTCGGCGCAATAATGATGTTCCTCGGTGGAACGAGGATCTGGTGGCTTGCCGGAGCGGGAGGAATAGGCGCGGCGGCTCTCGTATTTATCATTAAGGTCACGGGTTACACCTCCGACCGAGTTAACGCCTGGCGGGATCCCTTCTCCGACAGACTGAATAAAGGCTACCAGATAATACAGTCTCTTTACGCGATCGGCTCGGGCGGGCTGCTCGGCGTCGGCATCGGACAGTCGAGGCAGAAGTATCTGTACCTGCCATACGACTACAACGACTATATCTTTTCAATATACTGCGAGGAGATGGGATATATAGGGGCGGTGCTACTGCTCGTTCTCTTCGCTCTGCTCATACTTCGCGGCTACTGGCTTGCGATGCACTGCCGCGACCGCTACGGCTCTCTCGTTATAACCGGGATAACGACGCTTCTGGCTATCCAGGTGTTCCTGAATATCGCGGTCGTAACCAACACTATGCCGTCAACGGGTATTTCGCTCCCGTTTTTCTCCTACGGAGGCACTGCGCTCCTCTTACAGCTTGCCGAGATGGGTATAATCCTGTCCGTTTCGCGCGATATCCCGCTAAAGAGAACGGAGAGAAAGGAAGTAAAGAAAAAATGAGATTTCTTTTCGTTTCGGCGGGTACTGCCGGACATATAAACCCCGCGCTTAGCATTGCGGGAGAACTAAGGAGCATAGTTCCGGACGCGGAATTTCTTTTCGTCGGCGCCGGGAGGGAGATGGAGAGAAAGCTCATCCCGCGCGAGGGCTTCGAGCTCGTAAATCTCAGAGTGACCGGCCTTGCAAGGGGCTTCTCCGGCAAGGATATAAGGCACAATATAGAGACGCTCAACAACCTCGTGAACGCGAACAGGGACGCAGCGAAGGTCATCGACTCCTTCAGACCGGACTGCGTGATAGGGACCGGCGGCTACGTCTGCTATCCGGTGATAAGAGCGGCGTGCAAGAGAGGGATACCGACGGTACTTCACGAATCCAATGCAGAGCCGGGTATGGCGAACAGGCTGCTCAGCGGCATGGTGACGAAGATGCTCGTCGCTTATCCCAAGGTCGAGAAAAGGTACAGAAGACCGGACAGGGTAGTCTATACAGGAACGCCGATAAAGGGCGACTTTGAGGATATCACGTCCGCTGAGGCCAAGAAAAGGCTCGGCTTAGACCCGGAGAGGCCGCTGCTTGTCTCTTTCTGGGGCAGCCTCGGCGCAGCGCTGATGAACGACAGGATGGCGGACGTTATAGCGAAAAACGAAAAAAGCGGCGCATTTTTCCACATCCACGCCACTGGCGGCGGAGATTCAGGACTCACGAAAATGCGCGAAAGGCTGAGGACGAGAGGTATAACGGAGCTTCGTCATACAGACCTCAGGTCGTATATCAACGATATGGGTCTCGTTATGACGGCGGGAGATCTGATCATTTCCAGAGCGGGAGGCTCGACTCTTGCGGAGATAACGAACACAGGCACGGCGTCAATACTTGTTCCGAGCCCCAACGTAACGGCAAACCAGCAGGAGAAAAACGCGCTTGAGCTTGAAAAGAACGGCGCTGCTATAATGATAAGAGAGGAGGAAGCGACGGGCGAGAGGCTTTTCGCCTCGGCAAGCGGGCTGCTGCTCGATAAAAAACGTCTCGCGTCCATTTCCAAAAACGCGAAGAAGCTCGGAAGGACTGACGCGAGGGAAAAAATCGCAGAGATTGTGCTCGATCTCGTGAAGTAAAAAAGTAAAGCAAAAACCGCTTTTGCGAATAGAATGCCTCGAAGGTTTTTTTCGAGGTGCTGAAATGTCAAAGCTTGTCGTAAAGGGAGGCGCGACGCTATCCGGCTCGGTAAGAGTACAGGGGGCGAAGAACAGCGCGCTTCCAATACTCGCCGCTTCAATAATATCGGGCGGTGAGAGCGTGATACATAACTGTCCCGATATTTCGGACGTGGATGACGCGCTCGAGATACTCAGATACCTTGGCTGCAGAGCCCGGCGGGATGGAACGAAGGTTACGGTAGACTCATCGGAACTCGCAAGAACGGACATTCCTGAAGAACTGATGTGCCGAATGCGGGGAAGCGTTCTCTTCCTCGGAGCTCTCGTCGCAAGAGCGGGGGAGGCGAAGATATCGGCTCCGGGCGGCTGCCGCCTCGGTCCCAGACCGGTAGACCTGCATCTGAGAGCTCTTCGAGCAATCGGAATAGACGCGAGCGAGAACGAAGGCTCTGTTCGTTGCCGCTGCGCGGAATACCGCGGCGGTCTCGTTTATCTTCCGATACCGAGCGTCGGCGCTACGGAAAACGCGATGGCAGCCGCGTCGAGGGCGAGGGGAACAACGGTCATAGTGAACGCCGCAAGAGAGCCGGAGATATGCGATCTTGCCTGTTATCTCTCCAAACTCGGAGTCAGGGTTTTCGGCGCGGGATCCTCGACCGTTACAATTGAGGGCAGAAAAACGCTTAACAAAGCGGCAGAGCACAGGCTTATACCAGACAGGATAGCTGCAGCGACCTATCTCTGCTGCGCTGCTGCAGCGGGCGGAAAAGCTGAGCTTAGAAACGTTTGCGTCCTCGATATCTGCCCTGTCATACGCGCGCTGAGAGAGATGGGCTGCGAAATAAGCCGCCGCAGAGACAGCCTGACAATCGTGAGCAAGGGAAAGCTCAGAGCGCACGGAGGAATAGTGACCGGTCCTTACCCGGCTTTTCCGACCGACGCGCAGCCGCCTCTGATGGCGGCGTCTGTCCTCGCAGAGGGCAGCTCGGTCTTTACCGAGACGGTTTTTGAGAAGAGATACCGTCACGTTCCGGAGCTTATTAAGCTCGGAGCCGACATAGAGGTGGAAGGAAAGAGAGCCTTGGTGAGAGGAGTAAACAGTCTCAGGGGCTGTGAGCTGAAGGCCGAGGATCTCAGAGGAGGAGCCGCTCTTGCGACGGCCGCTCTCCGCGCTGAGGGCGAGACCGTGATAAGCGGATTTGAATACGTTAAAAGAGGATACGAGGGATTTGGGCGGACGCTTTCAGAGCTTGGAGCCCAGGTCGTGGAGATAGATTGAGAGGGTAAAATGAACAGAAAACGAAAGAAAAACGGGGGAGCTTTCGCTGTTATCGTGGTGGCGCTCATGCTGCTCGTCGTTATTCTCGGGCTGAGCGTTTTTTTCAAGGTCGCCGTTATAAACGTAGAAGGCGTTTCGTTATATTCCGAGGAGCAGATAATTAGCGCGTCGGGCATAAGATACGAGGACAGCACAGTGTTTTTAAACGAGTCCGCCGCAGCAGTCCGCATAAAAAACGAGCTTAGCTACGTCGACGAGGTGCGCATAATAAGAAAGCTGCCGAGCACGGTGACGATACAGATAACCGAATCTGTTCCTATGGCTTATTTCGAGAGCGAAGGCTCATGGTGGATAATCGATGAAAAAGCGAAGGTGCTCGAAAGGGCCGTGAGCTTTGATGCCGTATCGCAGTATATAGAGCTTCGGGGCGTCGCGCCCGTTATGCCGGCTGTCGGCGACGTTATTTCGCTGGGCGAGAGCGGCAGCGTTCGACTCGGGTACCTTAAGGAAACTCTTGCGGGGATCAGAAAGGCTGACATACAAAATGACGTCGACTGGCTTGACCTCACGAATCTCTCAAACGTGCATTTTTCGTATAAGGGGATATACACCGTTATCCTCGGAAGGGGCGACGAGGTGCAGGATAAGCTGTGGCTCCTAAATAAGATGCTCGAGCTCTATCCGGATAAGAGAAAAGCGAGATTCGACGTTTCCGAGGTTACCGTAGGTCACTATATTCCCGAATAAACCTCCTGCATATTTCAAATTTTTATATATATTTTTCTTGACCTACGGGAAAAATCAGTATAAAATAGGCTTGTATAACTATGCACCAAAGGGGAAATGCACTTCCCATAAGAATACAGGAGGTAAAGATAAATGGCAAAGACTATTGAGTCCGGTCCGGACAATGTCGTCACTATAAAGGTCGTGGGAATAGGCGGAGCCGGCAATAACGTCGTTAACCGCATGGTAAAATCCGGAACTCAGGGCGTTGAATTCGTATCTATCAACACAGATAAGCCCGCGCTCTCCATATCTGCCGCCGACCAGAAGGTCCAGATAGGCGAAAAGCTTACTCACGGGCAGGGCGCGGGGGCAAATCCCGACGTCGGCAAGAAGGCCGCAGAGGAGAGCCGCAATAATATCGCCCAGATACTTGAGAATACCGACATGGTATTCATCGCCGCAGGAATGGGCGGCGGCACCGGAACAGGCGCGTCCCCCGTCGTTGCCGATATCGCCCGCGAGCAGGGCATACTCACAGTCGGTGTAGTAACAAAGCCCTTCAGCTTTGAGGGCAAGCGCCGCATGGATCAGGCAAACGAGGGCATTTCCAACCTTCTTTCAAAGGTCGACGCCCTTCTTATAATCCCGAACGACAGGCTGAAGCACGCCACCGACCAGAAGCTCACCTTCGCAAACGCGTTTGAGATCGCCGACGACGTTCTTCTCCAGGCCGTCAACTCCATCTCCGAGCTTATAAAGAACACCGGCTTTATAAACCTCGACTTCGCCGACGTGACCGCGATAATGAAGGACGCCGGCTACGCGCATATGGGCGTCGGACACGCAGCGGGCAAGGGCAAGGCGGAAGAGGCCGCCCGCGCCGCAGTATCCAGCCCGCTTATGGAGACCAGCATAAACGGAGCGCGCGGAGTCCTCGTCAATATCACCGGCTCTATGGATATCGGGCTTGACGACGTTGAGGCCGCCGCAAGCCTCGTGCAGGAGGCCGCGCATCCCGATGCGAATATCATCTTCGGCGCCACCTTCGACGAGACTATGGACGACGAGATGCGCGTTACCGTTATCGCCACCCGTTTCGACGAGAAGCCGACCAACAGCTACAAGAATCCCGACCGCAGGACGATCGATCCCGCGTCCCTCTTCTCCGGCGAGAAGAAGGCTGCCGAGCCTGCTCCCGTCCAGGCGCAGACCGCAGCCGCGCCCGCAAAGTCCGAGCCGCAGAAGCCCGCTCAGGACGAAGAGGATCCTTTCATAGATATCTTCAAAATTTTCAACAGCTGATCTATACAATCGCTAAAAGCGGAGCGCAAAACGCTCCGCTTTTTTGCGCTCCGCTTTTCAAAAGCCTGCAAGTGTGATATACTCGCCCTAACGCATAAAAGGGATGATTTCGATGAAAACTCTGACCGTAGGAAAAAATGACGCAGGACAAAGGCTCGACCGCTTTATTCAAAAAGCGGTACCTCTCATTCCGGAGAGCCTTATGCAGAAGTATATAAGGCTGAAGAGAATAAAGCTGAACGGAAAGGGCGCAAAGCGCGACGTGCGGCTTTGCGAGGGCGATCTGCTCTCTCTTTATATAAACGACGAATTCTTCGAGAAGCCGACGGAGGATAACGCATATCTGAGAATATCGACCCCGCGCCTTGATATAGTCTATGAGGACGAGAATATTATCCTCTGCGATAAAAAGCCGGGTGTCCTCTGCCATTCCGCGGGCGAATGGGATGTAAATACGCTCATATCGAATATAAAGGCGTATCTTTATCAGAAGGGCGAGTGGAAGCCGAGAGAGGAGAACTCTTTCGCGCCGGCTCTCGCCAACCGAATCGACAGGAATACGGGCGGTATCGTGATAGCCGCGAAAAACGCCGAGGCGCTGAGGATACTCGACGAGAAGATAAGAGAGCGGGAGATAGACAAGAGATACCTCGCGGCAGTACACGGAGTTATGGAGCCGAAGAGCGGGACGCTGAAGGGCTATATCTTTAAGGACGCAAAGAATAACAGGGTGTTCGTATACGATACGGAGAAAAAGGGAGCGAAGACGGCCGTAACCAAATATCGCACGCTTGCAGTCAAGGGCGGCGACAGCCTCGTGGAGTGCGAGCTTTTGACCGGCCGCACTCATCAGATA
>CACXBO010000020.1 GCA_902765975.1 Oscillospiraceae bacterium | reverse complement strand
GGCTCAGGCTCTTATAACCCAGTTCAACTACGAGGAGCGCGGTATGTCCGTGTGGCTCATAAAGCCCTCGACCGACGACAGAGACGGGGCGGACGTTATAAAAAGCCGCATTGGTCTCTCCCGCCGCGCCGACGTGATACGTCCCGGCGACAGCATACGGGAGCTGTACCGCAAAAACGGCAGCTCCGACGTTATAATAGCCGACGAAGCGCAGTTTTTCACTCAGGAGCAGATAGACGAGCTGCGCTGGATAGTAGACTTTGAGGACATACCCGTCCTCTGCTTCGGGCTCAGAACAGACTTCCTGACGAAATTTTTCCCCGGCTCAAGCCGGCTCATGGAGCTTGCGGACTCCATACAGGAGATAAAGACCGTCTGCTCCTGCGGCAGAAAGGCTACCGTAAACGCGCGGATCGACGAAAATGGCAGAGTCGTCACCCGCGGCGCTCAGGTCCTTATCGGCGGCAACGACAGCTACGTTGCCATGTGCCACCGCTGCTGGCGTCTCAGGGTCGAGGAGCAGGAGAGTCAGATAAGCATCGAATAATAAATCGGAGGAGCGTGCAGTCACGCTCCTCCGTTATTTTGCCTTTTACTATTAATCAAAAATCATCGTTGCAAAGTAGTCGTCCGGCGTCTCGCGGCGGCGGAGTAGCTTCGTCGAGCCGTCCTCGCAGAGCAGCACCTCCGGACTTCTGAGCTTTCCGTTGTAGTTATAGCCCATAGCGTGACCGTGCGCTCCGGTGTCGTGGATAACGAGGAGGTCGCCCATGTCGATCTTCGGCAGCTCTCTGTCGATAGCGAACTTGTCGTTATTCTCGCAGAGCGAGCCGACCACGTCGTAGAGGTGATCCTCAGGCATATTCTCCTTGCCGAGGACTGTTATGTGGTGGTAGGCTCCGTACATCGCGGGACGCATAAGGTCGCAGGCGCAGGCGTCCACGCCGATATACTCTTTATATATGTGCTTCTGATGCACGGCGCGCGTGAGAAGGCAGCCGTAAGGCGCGAGCATATATCTGCCGAGCTCGGTAAATATCTTAACGTCGTCCATCCCGGCGGGAACGAGGATCTCCTCGTAAGCCTTTCTGACTCCCTCGGCGATAACGTAGATATCCGGTCCGACCTGCTCCGGGTAGTACGGCACTCCTATACCGCCGGAGAGGTTAATGAAGGCGATATGCGCTCCCGTGTCGCGTTTGAGCTCGACTGCGAGACTGAAGAGCTTCTTTGCCATCATCGGATAGTACTCGTTGAAGGTCGCGTTTGAAACGAGGAAGGCGTGTATCCCGAAATGCTTCGCTCCGGCAGCCATAAGATCGCGGTAGGCGCTCTTCATCTGCCCCTTCGTCATGCCGTATTTGGCGTCGCGCGGGTTATCCATTATCTGGTTTGCAACGGAGAAAACTCCGCCGGGGTTATATCGGCAGCATACCGTCTCCGGCACTCCGGCGACGCGCTTCAGGAAATCAACGTGGGTGTAGTCGTCGAGATTTATATAAGCGCCGAGCTCAAAAGCCTTCTGCATATCGGCGACCGGCGTCTCGTTCGACGAGAACATTATATCCGAGCCGGAGAGCCCGCATTTTTCGGAGAGCATAAGCTCCGTAAGGCTTGAGCAGTCGGCTCCGCAGCCCTCCTCCTTCAGTATCTTCAGTATGCCGGGCGTGGGCGTGGCCTTAACGGCGAAATATTCCTTGTAGCCCTTGTTCCAGGAGAAGGCGTCGTAAAGCTTTCGGGCGTTCTCCCTTATCATTTTTTCGTTATAGATATGCACGGGTGTGCCGTACTTTCGCGCTATCTCCTCAAACTGAGCCTTAGACGCAAATACTTCCTTCATCCTGTTCATCCCTTTCATATTTTGATAGTTTAATTCATTAAAGAAAGTATACCATTTATAATACTTTTTCCCCGAAATTGCAAGCCATTTAACAAGGAATATAGGCTTCGCCAAAATCGGGTTACATAATTCCTCGCGCCTTATCCATACTGACGAAAATGTCGAAATTGTGAACAAATTGTTGACACTGCGCTTTTTAAGGTGGTATATTTACCGACGGAAAATCTTTAAGACGGTACGGAGAGACCGGCAAGATGTCATTATGGAAGCTGAGTTGGCATTGGTGCGCCGCGTCTTGAGGACGGGGCGTTTTTCTTTTGCGGAGGCTCAAGCATGAAATTCAAGGCACAGATAATGGACGAGGCCGCCGTTGAGCGCGCCCTCATCCGCATAGCGCATCAGATAATCGAGAGGAACGGCGGCGTCGACGGACTTTGCCTCATCGGTATCAAAACGAGGGGCGTGCCCCTTGCCGAGAGGATAGCCGAAAACATCCGCAGGATAGAGGGCGCCAAAATACCCGTCGGCAAGCTCGATATCCGCCTCTACCGCGACGATCTCACGAATATCGCGGAATCACCCATACTGAGCGAGACCGACGTGTCCTTCCCCGTCGCCGGAAAGACGGTCGTCCTCGTTGACGACGTTATCTTCACCTGCCGCACTGCGCGAGCCGCGATGGACGCGGTCACCGACCTCGGCAGGCCCGCCCGCATCCAGCTCTTCGCCCTGATCGACAGGGGGCATTCCGAGCTGCCTATCCGGGCGACCTATATCGGAAAGAACATTCCGACAAGCACGAGCGAGATAGTAAGCGTAAAGCTCACCGAGACAGACGGCGAGACGAGCGTTTCTATATATGAAAAAACGCCTCTCATCCGAGGCTGAATATCTGGGAAAGGAAAAGAAAAATGAAGCTTATCTATGACGTAAACGACAAACCGAAATTTTCGCAGACTCTGATCTTCGCCTTCCAGCAGATGATCGCCATCATGGCGGCAACTCTGCTCGTGCCCATCCTTATGAGCACCTTCGCAATGTCCGACGGCTCCACCCTCAGCTTCGATCCCGCAGCCGCGCTCTTCGGCGCAGGCATCGGGTCGATAGTCTACATCTTCTGCACCAAGCGCAGGAGCCCGGTCTTCCTCGGCTCCTCCTTCACCTTCCTCGGCGCATACGCCGCGGTAATCGGCGCCAACTACGGCTATTGGGGCGTTCTCATCGGAATCGGCTTTGCCGGTCTCGTATACGTCGTCCTCGCGCTCATCATCAAGGCTACCGGCTCAGGCTGGGTCAACAAGATTATGCCCGCCGTCATCATCGGGCCGATCGTCGCCCTCATCGGGCTCTCGCTCTCCGGCACGGCTACCGGCTGGATGGCGTCGAACGGCGGCGACAACTACAGCCTCGTGACCATCGCTATCGGCGCCTTCACCTTCCTCGCCATTGTGCTCGCCTCCGTCAAGGGCGGCAAGACCGTAAAGCTCATCCCCTTTATCGTCGGCATCGGCGCAGGCTATGTGCTCGCTCTCGTGCTCACCCTCATCGGAAACGCCGCCAACGTAGAAGCTCTCAAGGTCCTCTCCTTCGACTCCTTCAAGGCGACCTTCGTGCCCTTCAAGCTCACCTCTATCGTCGATTACCCGAAGTTCACCTTCCTCAAGGCTATCCAGACCAACGGCCAGTATCCGCTTGACGGAGCCGCCATCGGCAACATAGCCCTCACCTTCGTGCCTATTGCAGTCGTTGAGCTTGCTCAGCACATTGCCGACCACAAGAACCTCGGTAACATCATTAACCGCGACCTCATAACCGACCCCGGCCTCGATAAGACTCTCGTAGGCGACGGCGTCGGAAGCATCATCGGCGGCATCTTCGGCGGAGCTGCGAACACCACCTACGGAGAGAGCATCGGCTGCGTGGCTATCACCGGCAACGCCTCCATCGTCTCCATACTCACCGCCGCCCTCGGCTGCATGATACTCTCCTTCTTCACCCCCTTCGTCG
>CACXBO010000019.1 GCA_902765975.1 Oscillospiraceae bacterium | reverse complement strand
AGGAGCTTCCACTCCGCCTCCTCCATCACTCTTCTCTGAAGAGTCTCCGGCGTATCGTCTTCTCTTACCTCGACGGCCTTCTGGAAGATTATCCTGCCGCCGTCCGGCACCTCGTTCACGAAATGCACCGTCGCGCCCGTAACCTTCACCCCGTAGGCGAGAGCAGCTTCGTGTACCCTGAGTCCGTAGTAGCCCTTGCCGCAGAAGCTCGGTATTAATGCGGGATGCACGTTTATTATCCTCTCCGGCCACTTTGAGGTGAAGTCAGCCGTCAGTATGCTCATAAAGCCGGCGAGGATCACGAGGTCTATATTTCTCCCCGTGAGCTCGGACTGGAGCTTTTTCTCAAAGCCCTCCTGTCCGCCCTCCGCCTTCTTCGAGATGAAAACGCTCTCTATCCCCGCGTTTCTTGCGCGCTCCATGGCGTAGGCGCTCTTAACGTTAGATACCACCAGCACGATCTCTCCGCTTTTCAGCTCGCCGCTCTTCTCCGAGTCGATGAGAGCCTGGAGATTCGTGCCGCCGCCGGAGACGAGCACGGCTATCCTCGCTTTATTCATACGAGCTGCACCCTGTCGCCGCCCTTAACGACTCTGCCGACGGCGTAGGCGTCCTCGCCGTTTGCCCTCAGCACGTCAATAGCTCTTCCCGCGTCCGCCTCGCTCACTACCGTCATCATGCCGACGCCCATGTTGAACACATTGAACATCTCGCGCTCCGGCACAGAGCCGAGGCGCTGAAGCAGACGGAATATCGGAAGCACGCGGACTCTGTCCTTCTCTATTCGGGCGGAGAGCCCGTCGGGCAGGGCGCGCGGTACGTTCTCATAGAAGCCGCCGCCGGTTATGTGCGCGACGCTCTTGACTTTAACCGCGTCCATCAGGGCGAGCATAGGCTTAACATAGATCTTCGTCGGCTCGAGAAGAGCCTCGCCGATCGTTCTGAGCCCGAGCTCGGGAAAGGCTGCGTAGAGATCGGTGTAGGTGTCCGCAAGTATTCTGCGGACAAGCGAGAAGCCGTTTGAGTGGACTCCGGAGGAGGGCAGGGCGATTATCACGTCGCCCTCGCAAACGCTTTTCGAGTCGAGCGCCTTCTCCTTATCGACAATTCCGACGGCAAAGCCGGCGAGGTCATATTCGTTCACAGGGTAGAAGCCGGGCATCTCGGCTGTCTCTCCGCCTATGAGAGCGGCTCCCGCCCTCACGCAGCCCTCGGCGACGCCGCCGACTATCTCGGCTATCTTCTCAGGCTCGTTTTTGCCGCAGGCTATATAGTCGAGAAAGAAAAGGGGCTTGGCTCCGGCGCAGACTATATCGTTTACGCACATTGCGACGCAGTCTATTCCGACAGTGCCGTGACGCTCCAAATCGAACGCGAGCTTCAGCTTCGTGCCGACTCCGTCCGTTCCCGAAACGAGCACCGGCTCCTTCATGCCGGCTATGTCGGGAACGAAAAGCCCGCCAAAGCCGCCTATGTCCACGTCCGCGCCGGGAGTTTTTGTCCTCTGCACGTGCTTTTTCATAAGCTCGACCGCCCTGTAGCCCGCCGTTATATCGACTCCGGCTGCGGCGTAACGCTCAGATCTTGAGTTTTCCATTCCGATACGCTCCTTTTTCTTATTCTATACCGGTCCAGCAGTAGGTGCAGAGCTTGCACTTATCAATGCCGACCGAGGAAAGTGTTCCGTCGAGAGTCTGATATTCGAGGGTGCTGAAGCCGAGGCTCTTCGCTATATGGCAGCGCATCGCCTTGCCGCGCTCCGTGCTGCCGTCGGCATATTCTGCGACGTGCGCCTGTCCTCCTTCGCCCTCAATCGCCGATATCGTTCTTCGCGCTATGAGCTCCATCTCCGTGTTTGAACGGGAGAAGTTAAGGTACTTGCAGCCATACATCACGGGCGGGCAGGCAGAACGCATATGCACCTCTCTCGCGCCGTTCTCAAAGAGGTAGTTCACCGTGCCCTTGAGCTGAGTGCCGCGGACTATCGAATCGTCAACGAACAGAAGGCGCTGACCTTCGATGAGCTGCTTTACCGGCACGAGCTTCATCCTCGCTATCCTCTCTCTGAGCCCCTGAGTCTGCGGCATGAAGCTGCGAGGCCAGGTGGGCGTGTATTTGATGAACGACCTGCCGTAGGATATCCCGCTTTCGTGCGCGTAGCCGAGGGCGTGAGCCGTTCCCGAGTCGGGCACTCCGCAGACGTAATCCACCTGAGGGAGAGTTCCGTTTCTCTTCTCGTGCGCGGCGAAGAGCCTGCCGTTTATGTTGCGGCTTATCTCCACGTTCGAGCCCTCGTAGACGCTGTTCGGGTAGCCGTAATATGTCCACAGGAAGGTGCACATCTTCATCCGCTCAAAGGGCTGAGCGAGGGTCTCCCATCCGTCGGCGGTGAGCTTTACTATCTCGCCGGGCCCGAGGTCGCGAAGGTATCTGTAGCCGAGCTTCTCGAAGGCGAAGGACTCGAAGGATACGCAGTAGCCGTCCTCGTCCGTGCCGAGTATCATCGGGAGCCTGCCGTCCCTGTCCCTCGCGGCGATTATCTCGCCCGAGTCGGTCAGTATCATTATGGACGCGGTGCCCTTTATCCGCTCCTGCGCGTATCTTATCCCGTCCTCGAAGCTGTTTTCCCTGTTTATCAGCATCGCCAGAAGCTCCGCCTGATTCACTCTGCCGCCGCCCATCGCCTCGAAATGCGCGTGAGCGGTCATAAGCTCGCGGGTGAGCTCGTCCATATTGTTTATTATGCCGACCATGCTGATAGCGTAGGTCCCGAGGCAGCTTTTTATAAGTATCGGCTGCGGGTCAGTGTCGGAAATACAGCCAATCGCGCTCCTGCCGTGCATCTCCGCCGCCTCAGCCTCGAATTTCGTTCTGAACGGCGTGTTCTCGATATTGTGTATCTCGCGCTGCAGACCCGTCGTCGGGTCGAAGACCGCAAGACCGCCTCTGCGAGTTCCGAGGTGGGAATGGTAGTCCGTGCCGAAGAAAACGTCGTAAACGACCTCCCGCTTCGATACGGCTCCGAAAAATCCGCCCATCAGTCTGCCTCCCCTCTGAGCTTCTCCTCCGCCTCGCGCGAGGCTGCAAGGACCTTTTCTCTCTGCTTCTCTCTAAGCGCGGCAAGCCTTTCTGCGATAGCCGCGTCGGTTACTGCGATTATCTCCGCGGCTAAAAGCGCGGCGTTTGCCGCCCCGTTTATCGCAACGGTGGCGACCGGTATGCCGGAGGGCATCTGGACTGTGGACAAAAGCGCGTCGAGCCCGTCCATCATTCCGCCCTTCAGCGGTATTCCGATCACAGGCAAAGTCGTGTTCGCGGCGACTGCTCCCGCAAGGTGAGCCGCCATTCCCGCGGCGCAGATTATCGCGCCGAAGCCCTTTTCTCTCGCCGTGAGCGCAAATTCTCTCGCCTCATCCGGCGTTCTGTGCGCGGAGTAGATGTGCGTTTCAAACGGTATTCCGAGCTCGCCGAGCTGCGCCGCCGCCTTCTCTGCGGCCGCGATATCGCTTGCGCTTCCGAGTATTATGCCGACCTTTTTCATTCTGTTGCCTCCAAAAAGAAAAGAGCCTTTTACATCGCGAAAATGGGTGCAAAAAGCTCCGTGTGTTTAGTTTCCGGACTGTTCGGTTTTAAGACAGATGCTTTCAAAGCTTATCCCTCCCCGTCCTTGCGCCTATGATTATATTTGATTTATCCCCGCTCCGTCAAGAAATAAATCGCCCTCTCATAAAACTCTGTAGGCTTGAATAACACGGGGTGAATATACCTCGCCCCTATTCGTCAATTTTTGCTTCCGAACGCCTCCCCTTATGAGCCGCGGAAGAGAACAAGCGAAAAAAACACTTGATTATTATTATTAAAATGTGTTTTACTGTAAGCATAAAAAAGCAAGAGGTGATGGTATGGGTATCGCAGTATATCCCGGCTCTTTCGATCCGGTGACGAACGGACATCTTGACATTATCAAAAGAGCGGCGAGAATAAGCGACAGGCTGATAGTCGCCGTTCTCATAAACAGCGCGAAGAAGCCCTTCTTCACCACGGAGGAGAGGGTCGAGATGCTCCGCGAGTGCTGCGCTCAGTTTAAAAACGTCGAGGTGGAGAGCTTCGACGGGCTGACCGTGGACTTCGCCAAAAGCCACCACGCTCAGGTCCTCATCCGCGGGCTCAGAGCGGTCTCCGACTTTGAGACTGAGCTGCAGCTTGCCCAGGTGAACCACGCCCTGATGCCCGGCATCGAGACGGTGTTCCTCACTACCGGCCTCCGGTGGGGCTATCTCAGCTCCACTGTGGTCAAGGAGGCGGCAAGATACGGAAGCGATATCTCCCGCTTCGTGCCGCACAACGTCGAGCTTGCTGTCGAGCGCAGGTTCAGAGAGCTGAGAGGTGAAGCGAAATGATAACCGAGCGAGTATTCGGCGCTCTCTCCGACGGGCGCGAGGTCAGGCTTTACCGCATTGAGAACTCCTTCGGCGAATACGCCGAAATCTGCTGCTACGGCGCCGTCATCCAGTCCGTTTTCGTGCCGGACAGAAACGGCCGGCTTCAAAACGCCGTTCTCTCCTGCCCCGCCGTCTCCGATATGGAGAAGCGCAGCTTCAAGGCAGCGACGATAGGGCGCGTTGGCAACAGGATTGCCTACGGGCGCTGCCGCCTCCACGGCGAGGACGTTCAGCTTGAAATAAGCGAGAAGCCGAATCTCCTGCACTCCGGAAGCTCCAACTGGGCTTATAAGCTCTTTTCCGGCGAGATAACAGGCGAAAACACGGTCACGCTCCGCCATACGGATATGGGAGAGTGCGGCTTTAACGACAGAGTCGAGGCCGCCGTCTCCTTCACCTTCGACGACAGGCACACTCTCACGATACGCTATGAGGTCACGCCTGAGCGCGAGACCGTTCTCTCCCCGGTAAATCACGCCTACTTCAACCCCGGCGACTTCTCGGACGCGCGGGAGCTTGAGCTAACGCTCCGCGCCTCGGCCCTTGCGGCGAGAGGCCCTTCGGGCACGCCGGAGGGCGGGCTCATTTCCGTCGACGGCACTCCCTTTGATTTCAGAGCGGGAAAAAGGCTGCGCGACAATATGAAAAAGCTGCCCCTGCGCCGAAGATTCTACGACGATTTCTACGTTCTCGACGGCGCGGAGGCGGACCTTCCCGTCGCTTCGCTCTATTCTCCTAAAACGGGCAGGGTCATAAACGCCTTCACCGATATGCAGTGCGCCATAATCTACACCCCCGTCGGCTATAACTATCCCGACGCCTCCGGCGTTAAGCTGCCGCCCTATCCCGCGGTCTGCATCGAGTGTCAGTTCGTGCCGAACGCGGTCAACGTGCCTGAGTTTCGCTCACCGGTTTTCGGAGCGGGCGAGAAACTCGTTTCGGAGACGGCTTACGAATTTACCGTTAGAGACTGAGGCCGCTTTTTTGCTCCCTTTTATTTGACAAAACGCGAAAAAGGGAGTAGTATGCTATTATCTGCGTTTATGCGTATTATTCAAACGATCTTAATATATGGAGGGACCCATCGAATGAAGGATATTTTTGAGAAATGCCAGGAGCTCGACCTCGTTGCTCAGATGAAGGCCGAGAACATCTACCCCTATTTCCACTGCCTTGAGTCCAAGCAGGCTCCCGAGGTCATTATGGAGGGCAAGCGCCGCATAATGCTCGGCTCGAATAACTACTTAGGTCTTACCACCTGCCCCGATGTCATCGAGGCCGGAGTAAAGGCCATTGAAAAATACGGCTCCGGCTGCTCCGGCTCCCGCTTCCTCAACGGAACGCTCGAGCTGCACATGGAGCTTGAGGAGAAGCTTGCCAGATTCCTTCGCAAGGAGGCGGTCACCACCTTCTCCACCGGCTTCCAGTCCAACCTCGGCATCATCTCCGCTATCGTCCAGCGCGGCGACTACGTTATCTGCGACAGAGAGAACCACGCCAGCATATACGACGGCTGCAAGCTCTCTTACGGCACTATGCTCCGCTATCGCCACAACGATATGGAGGACCTTGAAAAGACTCTCCAGCGCGTTCCCGAGGACGCGGGCGCTCTTATCGTCACCGACGGAGTTTTCTCCATGGGCGGCGATATCGCAAAGCTCCCCGAGATCTGCGCCCTTGCGAAGAAATACGGCGCGAGGGTAATGGTGGACGACGCTCACGGTCTCGGCGTTCTCGGCGAGGGCGGACGCGGCACAGCAAGCCACTTCGGGCTTGAGAACGAGGTCGATATCTATATGGGCACCTTCTCCAAGTCGCTCGCCTCCCTCGGCGGATATATGGCGGCGGACAAGCGCGTCATCGAATTCGTGCGTCACTCTTCCCGCCCCTTCATCTTCTCCGCTTCCATAACTCCCGCCTCCTGCGCCACCGCTATCGCCGCTCTCGACTATCTTGAGGCGCACCCCGAAATAGTCGCAAGGCTCGACGAGATATCCTGCTACTGGCGCAAGTGCCTCACCGACAGGGGCATAAAGATCCGCGAGAGCCGCACTCCGATAATCCCGATATTCACCTATGAGCCGCTCGACACCTTCCGCATCGCAAAGGAGCTCTACGACGAGGGCGTTTTCGTCAACTCCTCCGTCCCGCCCGCAACCGCGCCTCACGAGTGCCTTTTAAGAACGAGCCTTATGGCGACTCACACCGAGCCCATCTGCGACGAGGCCGCAGATATCACCTATAAGGTGCTGAAGAGAAACGGTATCGTGCAGTGAAAACGGCGATAGTTACCGGAGGCTCCTCCGGAATAGGACTTGAGGCCGCGAGAGCTCTGAGAGATATGGGCTGCAGGGTCTATGAGATATCAAGGCGCGACCACACCGAAGATGGCGTTACTCACATAAAGGGCGACGTTACCTCAGAGGCGGATATGCAGGCCGCCGTCAGGCAGGTGATCGGCGCAGAGGGCAAGCTCGATATCCTCGT
>CACXBO010000018.1 GCA_902765975.1 Oscillospiraceae bacterium | reverse complement strand
GAGATGAGCTTGAACGGCGATACTCTTACAGCAGCAGGTCTTTCCGGAAGGCTTTTATCAGCGGAAGAGCTCTCAGTTCTTAGAAAGAGCGACAGAGACGGACTAATCCGTACCGCGATCATCTACTCAATCGTTTTGCTGGTAGTAGCCGTATGCAGGATCATTAACAGATTTACTCTCGAATCTATGGGACAGACGATAATCTACACGATCAGAAATCAGCTTTTCTCGCATATTCACTCGCTTCCGCTCAGATACTTTGACACTAACCCAGTGGGAAGGATAGTAACGAGAGTTACGAACGACGTTGAGAGCATAAACAATATGTATACTCAGGTCATAGTCCGACTTTTCGAGAATACCGTTCTTATAATCGGATATGCGGTTGTTATGGTTTCGATAGATTTAAAGCTCGCCCTTATAAGCTTTGCGTTCCTTCCCGTCGTTTTTCTTATAACCGTCTGGCTTAGAACTACGTCCAGAAAGATCTACAGAGTCGTTAGAACAAAAATTTCATCGCTTAATACCTTCCTTGCGGAGAACATATCCGGAATGAAGCTCATTCAGATATTTAACAGAGAGAAAGAGAAGAACGAGGAATTCAGAGGAAAAACGACGGATCTTTACAAAACCCAGATGAAAGAGCTGACCTTGGTCTGGATTTTCAGACCGATACTGTTTATGATTGCAAATATCGCCCTTGCTTTCATAATTTATAACGCTGGCGGAAGCGTGATCTCCGGAACGCTCACCTTGGGAACGATGTACATTTTTATAAATTATATCCGTTCCTTTTTTGAACCGATACAGGAGCTTGCCGATCAGTTCGCAACATTGCAGAATGCGCTCGCATCTGCGGAAAAGATATTCACCGTGCTCGACGAGGACAATCCGATAAAGGAGAGCGAAACGCCGGTACGTCTTGAGAGCGTGAAGGGCAAGATAGAGTTCAGGCACGTCTGGTTCGCGTATGAGGGCGAAGAGTATGTCCTGCGTGACGTCAGTTTTGTAATTATGCCAGGCGAGAGAGTAGCCTTCGTAGGTGCGACCGGCGCGGGAAAGAGCTCTATTCTTAACCTTATCGGCAGATACTACGAAATTCAAAAGGGTCAGATACTGATCGACGACGTTGATATCCGAGCACTGTCTGCAGAAGACATAAGAAGCGCGATCGGGCAGGTCCAGCAGGACGTTTTTATATTCACAGGAGATATAAAAAGCAATATAAGACTGCTCAATGAAGATATAACGGATGAGCAAATCGAAAAAGCCTCGGTTGCCGTAAACGCAGACAGGTTCATTGAAAACCTTCCCGGAAGATACGACGAGCCCGTTACCGAGAGAGGCGCGACGCTCTCTTCCGGGCAGAGGCAGCTTTTGTCTTTCGCAAGGACGCTTGCTTATGACCCGGCTATTCTCGTTATGGACGAGGCGACGGCAAATATTGATACTGAAACCGAGGAGCTTATTCAGGATGCGCTCAAGACTTTGATGGAGGGACGTACTACCATTATGGTCGCACACAGGCTGAGTACGATACAGCACGCAGATTGCATCCACGTTCTGCACAAGGGAAAGATAAGGGAATCCGGAACACATCAGGAGCTTCTTGAAAAGAACGGAATCTATAAAAAGCTCTATGAGATACAAAAACAGAAGGACGTCTGACAGATAAGCGGCATATGTTGACCGTGGACTATAGCACAGCCCCAAAATCTTGACTTTTGTATAGTTTGCGCCTTGCAAAAAAGCTGAATATTGTTTATAATATAATCCCGTTGGTATTAAATCTATTAACGGGATGATTTTATGCCCGACATATAATTAGACGCTACAGCTTCATTCAGAGCGAAAGGAGCATATAAAAATGTGCGGAATAGTTGGATTTACGGGTTCTCAGCCTGCGGCGCCTATCCTTCTTGAAGGACTTAAAAGACTGGAATACAGGGGCTATGACGCAGCCGGCGTTGCCGTTCAGGACGGAGAGACAATAAGTGTTGCAAAGACGCGCGGAGTTATCAAAAACCTCTGTGAAAAAACAAGGGACGGAGCCGCTCTTTCCGGCGTTTCAGGCATAGGCCATACCCGCTGGGCGACTCATGGCGTGCCGGACGACATAAACGCCCATCCTCACGTATCAAACGACGGTATGTTCGCCGTCGTACATAACGGTATCATAGAAAACTTTGCCCTTCTCAAGTCTGAGCTTGAGAAAAAAGGCTATAAGTTTGAAAGCCAGACGGATACAGAGATCGTCGCTAATCTCCTTGATCTCTATTATAAGGGCGATCTCCTTGAGGCCGTACTAAAGGCGGTTTCAAGGCTCGACGGCTCATATTCACTCGGCGTTCTCTGCGCTGAACATCCCGGCAAGATTGTTGCGGTAAGAGAAAAGAGTCCTCTTATTCTTGGCATCGGCGTCGGAGAAAACTATTTCGCCTCAGACGTAACTGCGCTTGTATCTCATACGAGGAACGTCGTGTATCTTGACGACGGCGAGGTCGCCGTATTAACGCCGGACTCCATCGATGTTTTCAACTCCTCCGGAAAAAAGATAGAGAAATCCACGTCCCGCGTTATATGGGATATCGAGGCCGCTGAAAAGGGCGGCTACGAGCATTTTATGCTCAAGGAGATAATGGAGCAGCCGAGAGCTATACTTTCGACTCTTGAGCCGAGAATTAAGGACGGAAGGATCCTTCTCGACGATATTCCGGATTCATACTTCGACGGAGTTCAAAAAATTATAATCACCGCCTGCGGCTCAGCTTACTATGCCGGCTGTGTCGGAAGATACGTCATTGAAAAGCTTTGCCGCATTCCTGTGACCGTCGAGCTTGCGAGCGAGCTTCGTTACCACGATCCGATAATAGACGAGCACACCCTACTGCTCGTGATCAGTCAGTCCGGAGAGACGGCAGACACTATAGCGGCGCTCAGAGAATGCAAGGAGCGCGGGGCGAAGAGCATTGCAATCTGCAACGTGGTAGGCAGTACTATTGCAAGAACTGCCGACTACCGCATATACACCTGGGCAGGACCGGAGATAGCTGTTGCGACAACAAAGGGCTACACGACCCAGGTCGCTGTGCTCGGACTGTTTGCTGTATATACCGCGGAAAAGCTCGGAAGGATAACTGAGGAAAGGTATGCCGAGCTGATCGCAGAGCTTGTGAAGCTTCCTAGCAAGGTACAGCGTGCCGTTGATCTCAACTCCCATATTTCCTATCTGGCTAAAAGATACGCAAATCACAGGGATATTTTCTTTATTGGAAGGAACATCGACTACGCTGTCGCACTTGAAGGCTCTCTGAAGCTCAAGGAGATATCCTATATTTTCTCCGAGCCGTATGCAGCCGGAGAGCTGAAGCACGGACCGATAGCGCTCATAGAGCAGGATACCCTTGTAGTTACGCTTTGCTGCTATGAGGAGCTTTTTGAAAAGACGCTCTCCAATATCGAGCAGGTGAAGGCCCGCGGCGCAACTGTGCTTGCCGTCGCACACGAGGGAAACGGCAAAATTTTCCACGTTGCGGACGATGCCGTATTCGTGCCGGATTCCGAGCCGCTGTTTGCCGCTGTTCCCGAGATAATACCGCTTCAGCTTTTCGCTTACTACATCGCTAAGGAGAACGGCTGCGATATCGACAAGCCGAAAAATCTTGCAAAGTCAGTCACCGTAGAATAAAATTATAGAAGGAGCGCTTATGAAGGACACCTATGAGAGCCCGCTTTGCTCGCGCTACGCAACTAAAAAAATGCAATATATTTTCTCCCCCGATTATAAGTTTTCAACATGGAGAAAGCTATGGATCGCACTTGCGGAGAGCGAGAAAGAGCTCGGACTGAATATTTCTGAAGAACAGCTCGATGAGATGAGAGCGCATATTGACGATATCGACTATGTCAAAGCCGCAGAGTATGAGAGAAAGCTTCGTCACGACGTAATGGCGCACGTCCACACTTTTGGCGAGGCTTGTCCGAAAGCGAAACCGATCATTCATCTTGGAGCTACGAGCTGCTACGTCGGGGACAACACCGACGTAATTCAAATGCGCGACGGACTTAATCAGATAAAGTCTCTGCTCCTCGGTCTCATTTCCGCACTTACGGAATTTGCCGAAGAGCATAAAAGCGTTCCAACGCTTGCCTACACCCATTTCCAGGCCGCGCAGCCAACGACTGTCGGCAAAAGGGCAACGCTTTGGCTTCAGGATTTTCTCATGGATTTTGAAAGACTGGAGTATGAGGAAGGCAAGCTGAAGCTTCTCGGCTGTAAAGGAACGACCGGAACGGGCGCGAGCTTTCTGGAGCTTTTCGGCGGCGACACTGAAAAAGTAAAGCTCGTTGAGAAAAAAATCGCCGATAAGATGGGCTTTAACGCCTGTATGCCGGTTTCAGGTCAAACTTATTCACGCAAGGTTGACTCATTCGTTCTTAACGTCCTAGCGGGAATAGCACAATCCGCGTCAAAGATGGCTACAGATATAAGGCTGCTTGCCCATATGAAGGAATTTGACGAGCCGTTTGAGGCAAATCAGATCGGCTCTTCAGCTATGGCGTATAAACGCAATCCCATGCGCTGCGAGAGAATAGTTTCTCTGAGCAGATACGTTATGAACGATGCGAAAAACGCTGCCGATACGGCAGCGAATCAGTGGCTTGAACGCACCCTCGACGACTCGGCCAATCGCCGTATCGCGATCCCGGAAGCGTTTCTTTCGACTGACGCAATACTTAATATTGCGATCAACGTTATCAGAGGCGGTCGGATTTATCCAAAGGTGATGGAAAAGCATCTCAAGGAGGAGCTTCCGTTTATCGCAAGCGAGAATATCCTTATGGACGCCGTAAACCGCGGAGGGGACAGGCAGGAGCTGCACGAGGCTATAAGGCAGTATTCGCAGAAGGCGGCAGCCCGAGTCAAGCTTGAGGGTGGAGATAACGATCTTCTCGACAGCCTTCTTTCCGACGAGCGCTTTGGACTTACGGATAACATATTGTCAGACGTTTTAGACGTCACAAAATTTATTGGCTGCGCTCCTATTCAAACGGAAGAGTTTTTAATAGACTTTGCCCGTCCGGTTATAGAGAAGTATTCTAATCTTATAAATCAGGGCGATGAGATAAAGGTTTAAGGGGTGTTCTTATGTTAACTGCTGTAGTTGGAATCAACTGGGGCGACGAGGGTAAGGGCCGAATGGTCGACCTTCTCAGTGAAAAATTCGACGTCGTTATGCGCTATCAGGGCGGCAACAACGCAGGTCATACCGTTATAAATGAAAAGGGCAGATTCATTTTGAATCTGCTGCCATCAGGGATTTTCCGCGAGGATACCGTTAACGTCATGGGTCCGGGAATGGTTGTTGACCTTGAGCATCTTACAAAAGAGATCGACGCCATTCGTAAACAGGGAATAGAGATCACTCCGGAGCATCTTGTTATAAGCGACAGAGCCACGATCTGTATGCCATATCACAAAATGATGGACATCCTTGAGGAAGAGCGGCTTGCGGATAAAAAGTTCGGTTCTACACGTCGCGGGATAGCCCCGGTATATGCGGACAAGTATATGAAAAAGACGCTAAGGATGGGAGACCTAAAGCATCCTGAAATACTGCGCGATAAGCTTGTCGACATAGTCGAGTGGAAGAATCTGACAGTTGCAGGCGGGTACAAGCACGAGCCTGTGTCGGCAGACGATATGTACGACTGGCTTATGACATACGGAATGCACTTTGTCCCGTATATAAAGGATACGACCGAATTCCTCACTTCTGCTGTTAACAAGGGAAAGAACCTTATGTTTGAGGCTCAGCTCGGCGCTCTGAGAGATATTGATTTCGGTATTTATCCTTACACTTCCTCATCGTCCACCATCGCCGCTTATGCCCCTATCGGCTCCGGAATACCGGCACAGCGTCTCACAAACGTTGTCGGAATAATGAAGGCATATTCAAGCTGCGTCGGCGAGGGACCGTTTACCTGCGAGCTTTTCGGCGCTGAGGCGCACGAGCTGCGCGAGGCGGGAGGCGAGTACGGAGCCGCAACCGGCAGACCGAGACGAGTCGGCGGCTTTGACGTTGTCGCGTCAAAATACGGCGTTCTCGTGCAGGGGGCAAACGAGTTGGCGCTTACAAAGCTTGACGTGCTTTCATATCTTGAAAAGATACCTGTCTGCGTTGCGTACGACGTAAACGGAGTCAGAGTCGATAAGTTCCCGTCCGGGCCGGAGCTTGAAGCCGCAAAGCCTGTTTACGAATATCTTCCCGGCTGGAAATGCGATATCTCTAAGGCAAGAAGCTTTTCGGAACTCCCGAAGGAAGCTCAGGATTATGTTCGCTATATCGAAAAAGCCGTCGGGTCAAAAATAAAATACGTCTCGGTCGGAGCCGGCAGAGACGAATACTTTGAAATGTGAGGAAACTATCAATGGAAAAACGTGAACAGCTCTATGAAGGCAAGGCAAAAAAGGTATATGCTACCGATGATCCGAATCTGTGTATAGTCTCTTATAAAGACGACGCAACCGCATTCAACGGCGCAAAGAAAGGAACGATCGCAGGCAAGGGCGTCGTTAATAACAAGATGTCCAATCTTGTAATGCAGTATCTCGAGAAAAACGGAGTTCCCACACATTTTGTAGAGGAACTCTCCGACCGCGACACCGTTGTAAGGAAGGTGCAGATCGTTCCGCTCGAGGTCATAATCCGCAATATTTCCGCCGGTCACTTTGCCTCAAACTACGGTGTGGAGGAGGGCATAGTGTTCGACGAGCCAACTATTGAGTTCTCGCTCAAATCCGACCATCTTGACGATCCATTGCTGAATGAGTACCACGCGATAGCGCTTAAGATTGCTACCCGCGAAGAGATCGAAACAATCAAATCGCTTGCTTTCAGGATAAACGAGCTTCTCAAGGCGTTTATGCTCAAGCTCGGCGTTACCCTCGTCGATTTCAAAATTGAGTTCGGACGCACACCAGACGGCAAGATCATTCTTGCAGACGAGATAAGCCCTGATACCTGCCGCTTCTGGGACGTAAAGACAGGAGAAAAGCTTGACAAAGACCGTTTCCGCCGCGATATGGGCGGAGTTGAGGAAGCGTATGAAGAGATCATGCGCCGCCTGACAGAGGAAAAGTAAATATTCATTTAATTAGAATATTTAAAAGATGTGCTGTAGCATCATAAAAAAAGCTACAGCACATCTTTTGTTTTTTAGCTTATTCCTGGTATTCCGCAGGCTCTCATAATCATAGTGACAGTTTCAGCGCGTGTTGCTGTCTTTTGAGGCTTCAGCTTTCCAGATGAAGTTCCTTTGATAATGCCAAGCCGGAGCGCTGTTGCGACGCCGTTTCTTGCCCATTCGGAGACATCCGAGCTGTCTATGTACATTTCAAGAAGCGCCAGATCCTCCGCGCTCTCATCTCCCGGCGCCAGATAGCGCGAAAGCATTACGGCAAGCTCCTCTTTCGTGACTGGATCATCCGGGCGGAAGTCATTTTCTGGGTTTTGCTCTATTCCGGTATAGTATGCCCAGCAAACTGCGTCGTAATAGTATTTTTCGCTTAGCACGTCGGATGGCGCTATGTGTTCAAAAACTTCTTCTGGTGCTGCAAGACGGTAAAGCATTGTCACCGCCATTGCGCGGCTTGATGTATTTTCAGGCCGGAAATAATAGTCGCCCATACCGTTCAGTATTCCAAGTGATGCCGCTGAATCAATATTTCTATAGAACCACATTTCAGAACTAACGTCGCGCATCCAGAAGCCGTTGTCCGAAAAAGTGATTGTGTCAATACAGCTTGGCTGATGAGAAGGCGCTGTGGCAAAGGCTTTATACGTTTTTCCGGGTGACGCTTCTATTTTTTCGGAATACACATAGCTGTTTTCATCCGGTTCGCTTCCGTCATCCGTATAGTATATTACTGCGTCTTTGGCAGACGAAGAATAGGTAAGATACTCCTCGCTCGGGACGGAGGAAATAACTGCTCTAGGTATTGCCTCAATGTCAAGCTCGGCGATCGGAGAACGAATACCGTTCCAATTGACAACGCTTACGGCGCGAACGGAAGCCGATGAAGCAAGCATAAATGTTCCTGTGTACAGTTTTCCGTTAATCGGGGTTGGAACCGTGCCGTCAGTAGTATAGTAAACACTTCCGCGCTCGTCGCCGGTAATCTCTATTTTTTGTTTACCTGTAATCGGATCCTCAACCGATACGATCTCTGGGGTTTTCAACGCGGTAGAGGTCGATTCCGATTTATATGCGTTCTTATAAATCTTAGCATTCTCCAGGCTGAGACCCTTCCTGTAAAATAGTTCATTTATAGTTACGAACTCATAGCCCTCTTTCTGAAGTATGTCGATTGCCTTTAGGGCGCCCTTTACAGTTGATTGATGTGTGTCATGCAGACAGCCTATAGCTCCGTCTCTGGCGGCTTTTACTATCTGACTGGTAACAACATCCGGCTTGTTCGTTAAGTAGTCGGCGGTGTTCATTGACCAATAGATTGCCGGCACGTTCGCTGCGCTCAGAACTCGCTGATTATATGAGCCGTAAGGCGGGCGAAGAATATAATCCTGCTTGAAGCCTAGCGCGTTGTTGAACGCTTCCTCAACGCGCGAGAGCTGGCTTTTTATCTCAGCGTCAGATATGCTGGTCAGCTCAGGATGATTCCATGTATGACTCGCGATTTGGTGACCTTCCATCCATGCGCGCTTGATAATATCTGCGTTGCTGGCAATTTTGTAGCCGACGCAGAAAAATGTAACTCTTGCGCCTCTTGCCTTCAGCCCGTCCAGCAGCTCCTTAGTGTAAGCTGAAGGTCCGTCGTCAAAGGTAAGTGCGATTAGCTTCGGCATTGAATTATCTGCGGAGACGGACGGGATGATCGATATAATTAATAGAAGAGAGAGAAGTACGGAAATAAGGCGTTTCATTTATATCACCTCGTGTCGAATTATATCATATGATGTATTTTATCACTTAAGATAATTTAATTCAAGCAGTATAAAAATATAATTTCAGCAGGCAATTATATAATAAAAAACTTTACAAATAGGAGTTTAACAGGTATAATCAAAATGAACAGATGTTCGCAAAAGTGTTGAATAACTATTCATTATTATTCATAAAAAAGGGGAGAAGTCTCTATGAAGAAAAAAGCAACAAGATGGATATCCCTCATGCTTGCGCTTGTTATGTGCGTGGGCGTATTGCCTGTTAGCATAGCAGCAGAGGAGGAAAAGCCGGAAGAAGGACTGACAGAAGATTACGCTTTAGACGCTGAAAATCTGGATAGTCCTGTTGAGAGCGCAGAGCGAACGGAGGAACCGACGGGCGAAGCGCAAGGGGATGCGGAAAATCAAGACGCAGTATTAATGAGACAGACTCCTGCATACAGAACACAGAGCGTTAGCGCAACTTATGGAGAAATAACAGTACAGCTAAACGGCAATGGCGGAGCAGTTTCCCTTTCAGCGTATGACGACAGCACGGATCAGAAGGTCATTAGTGCATTAAACGGAAATATGTATGAGCCGATCCTAACGATAGAAGTCAGCGGTCTTGAGGGAACGGATCCGGTTCGCGGTTTAGTAATGAACGAGAATTTTAAGGGAAACGACGCAATATATTACCGGGTAGTAAAGATAATCAGTGAACATGAGGCAGAAGTAGTCTCAACGGCCGGAGTATACAACGACACATTTTTTAACTTCAGTGCAGAAGGAAATGGAACTTACCGGCTTGTCCGCTTAAAGGGAGTAGAGTTAGACAGCTCAATATCACAAGGAACACCGCCATATTATGCAGAGTTTGTCAGCGGAGCAACGAAGATCGGAGACGATCTAGTCTGGACAGCGGATAATCAGGCATCCGGGCATCGATTTGTTTATCGCATAAGCTATAGATTTACTGTTTTTTCGGACCAGGAAGCGGGAAAGATCAGATTTGTGATACCAGAGCATATTTTGCGAGATCGCAGCGGAGCATTTGCCGACGAGCTTGAGCTATCCATACCGACGAAGAAGGAAACGGAAGAGTATGATGAGTTTGCCGAAGGTGTGTACTTTGCGTGGACGAAAGAGCTTGATGAAAACGAAGTGCCGACAGGCAATATCATACTGTACAATTTCCGTGAGATAAACGAAGGCACCAGAAGCGGGTATATAGAGCTTGCATATATAACCTCCAAAAGCACGCTTGAATACTTAGACTATGATCCGGAAAATCCGGCGGCAAACCGTTCGGACGACTTCCATTCAGAGCTTTACCTGCCGAACAAGGATATGGTAGACAGCGATTATATCCCAGTGTGCATAAACACAACAGCGGCGATAACCGGTACGGAAAAGTATAATATTTCATTCGGGCAAAATTGGGACAACAGTTGGGGAAATAAGGCAGATTTTGGAATAGGAGAAAGTGAAGACTGCAAATACCTGATATGGGCCGTTAAGTCCTATCTAAACGGAACACAGCCCTACGCATTGACAATACAGGATATACCGATAACAGACGGCTTAGTGGTAATAGGAATAAAGTACGGAGGGGAGAGCAAGTTTACACCGGTCGGAAACGGCGAGAGCAGAACGGCGGAAAACCAGAGAAGCACGATAAGGTGGGACTATGTTCTAACCAAAGTAACGAATGACGTGTATGTGGAAGAGATAAGCGGAACGGAAATGTCGAAATGGAGCGTAACAAACAGCGTGATAGTTAGCGCCATTCCGTACGATAGAATAGATCCGATTACAACGGCGACGTCCAGAAGCTCATTTAGCTATGAACGGCCGGTGTTTTATGACGCGCCTGGGCAGTTCTATTCGTGGAAACGCGGTGATGGATCAACGCGTGGAGGTTTAGGTCCGTTTGCGTATACATACGGAGGCGAGGTATTCCGGCCTTTGAGCTTTACGGCGGGATACTATTCTAGATACGATCTGGAAAAGTTCGGAACACACAGCGGAATAAGAGGAGAGCTGAACACATACGACGGATTAGACTACGCGGTATGGATGTGGGGCGCGCCGTATGTACTTACAAAGGACTGGACGCTCTACAGAGACGAGGAGAGAAACAACGGGTATTTCCGAGAATACGTGATATACGATCAGTGGGATACAGTCGTAAGGCTCGGGCACTCTGCGGAAGACGTAGTGGAAATTGATGCAGGAGATTACCGGATCAAGACGCTGCAGTTCAACGCGGTATACGGCGACGCAGTGCTGAACACATCGACGAAGAGGTTTGAAGGACGTACGGGAACATCTGACGTGAAGCTGGACGAGGATGATGAGTTCGGAGGAATAGGCGATGTTCTGCATATCTACGGAGAAACAGCCGAAG
>CACXBO010000017.1 GCA_902765975.1 Oscillospiraceae bacterium | reverse complement strand
CCTCTTCGGCGACAGCATATCCTTTATGATAACGGGCGGCAGCGAGATAAGCCGCGACGCCCTTCTCTTTTTCAACGCCATCGGCTACCGTCTCGCCGACGGCTACGGTATGACGGAGATAGGCATAACGAGCGTTGAGCTCTCGGACAGCCCGAAGCTTCTCCTCTCCGCCTCGGTGGGCGAGCCGCTCAGCTCCGTTGAATACAGTATCACGCCGGAGGGCGAGCTTGCCGTTCGCGGCGCGAGCCTTGCGCGATACGTTATCGAGGGCGGAACGAGGCGCGAGAATTCCGGCTGGTTCCGCACGGGCGATCTTGCGGACTGCGAGGGCGGGCATTACCGCATCCTCGGCAGGCGCGACGACCTCGTTATCACCGCCTCGGGCGAAAATCTAAATCCGAATCTCATTGAGCCGAAGTTCGATATCCCCGGCGTGAGGCGCACAGCTCTCGTTTCCGGGGAGACGGACGGCAGAAAGACCGCCGTGCTGCTCGTTTCCGTCCGCGACCACCTTCCGGAGGAAAAGCTCCGCGCGATCGAAAGCGCGGTAAGGGACCGCATTTTTGAGCTCGGTCTCGCCTCCGAAACAGGCGCCGTATACCTCACCTCAGCAGAGCTTTTGGGCGACGACGAGTTCAAGCTCAACCGCTCGCGGCTGAGGCGCGACCTTGCGGCGGGAAAAATACCGAGGGCCGCAAGCTCTCGCGCCGCCTCCGGGGAAGACGGGGACCCGATCCTCTCCCGCGTTGCCGAGCTCTTTGCCGCCGCTCTTGAAAAGGATATATCGGAGATCAGTCCGGAGACGGACTTCTTTATCGACGGAGGCGGGACGAGTCTCGACTACTTTGCTCTGCTCTCGCGCCTCTCCGACGAATTTCATCTCCGCTTTCCCGACGGCGCGGGCTCCTCGCTCGCCTCTCCGCGGGCTTTGGCGGAATACGTAAAGGCCGGTAACGACGATGCTGATATCTCTTTTTAACTGGTTCGTTAAAATAACCGCCTGGCCTGTGCAGGCGATAGTCTTCCGTCTCCGCGTCCTCTATGAGGACAGCGCCGTCCAGACGCGGCGGATAAAGGGACCCGCCATTATAATATCGAATCACACGACCGTTTTCGATTATGCCGCCTTCCTCTTCGTCTTCTTCTCAAGGACGCTCCGGTACCAGATGGCCGAGGTGCTCTTCAAAAAGCGGCCTCTCGGTCTCTTTCTCAGGATGCTGGGCGGTATAAGAATAGACCGCGACTCGCGGGACTACGGGTTTATCGCCAGATCCGAAGACATTCTGAAAAAGGGCGGAGTTGTCGGCATATTCCCGGAGGGCAGGCTTCCGAGAGAGGGCGAGGAGCGGCCTCTGCCGTTTCGTCCGGGAGCCGCGTATCTCGCTCTGCTCACCGGAGTTAAGGTCATACCGGTTTACACGGGCGGCGGATACTTTGCAAAGGGCAGGTCGAAGGTCGTCGTCGGCGCTCCGTTCTACGCCGCCGAGCTCACCGAAGAAGGCCTTACCGAGAAGGAAAATATCGACCTCGTCTCGCGGAGGATGCGCGAGCGGGTCATCGAATTAGGGAAGCTTTCCGATGAAAGAAAAGAAAGATAACCGGGCCCCGCTCTTCGCCTTCAGATATTTCGTCTACGATTTCATCAAAATAGGCGTTTTTCTCACGAGCTGGCTCTGGTTCAGACCGAAGTACATATATGAATCGAAAGAGGCGAAGCTGAGACTTCGCGGCGGGGCTCTCGTGCTCTCGAATCACACGAGCTTTCTCGACCCCCTGTACCTCATCTACTGTCTCTGGTATCGGCGGCAGCGCTTCGTATGCATGAAGGAGTTTTACAACTCGAAGCTGCGCGGTCTATTTTTCCGTCTCGTCGGCTGCATACCGATAGACAGGGAGAACACGAGCTTTGATTCGCTGCGCGATATAACGGACGCTCTTAAATCAGGTGAGGTCGTCTCTATTTTTCCCGAGGGACATATCGGCTGGACGGGCGACGTTGCGGAGTTCAAGGCAGGCGCCGTTCTTATGAGCTCGCTCTCGGGAAGGCCGATAGTGCCGATATATATCAAGAAGCCCGCAAGGCAGTTCTTCTCGCGGCTCACCTTCGTAATAGGAGAGCCGATCGATATCACCGCCGTCTACGGCAGGAGGCTCAACCCTCAGAAAATGCAGGAGATAGCCGAAAGCCTCAGAGAAAATGAAATAAAGCTTAAAAAACTGTCCGGGGAGGATAAATAAAAATGCAGTACGATCCGAAAAACCTGCTCGCAAAATATATGGATCCGCAGGATCTCGACAGGCTCGTCGATTATCCGAGCCTCGCCGCCATGTGGAAAGCGCGAAGCTGCGAATTCTCCGATCTCGTCGCCATTGAGGACGGCGGAGAGAAATATACCTACGCGCAGCTTGAGGCGGACGCCGCCCTTCTTCGCGGCGCGCTTAAAAACGCCGGAGTTTCCGCCGGCGATCGCGTGGGCATTCTGGCCCCAAATTCCTACGGCTTCGTGAAGGCCTTCCTCGCCGCCGTGACTCTCGGCGCGACCGCCGCCGTTCTGCCCCCATTCCTCGACGGCCCCTCCGTTTTCGGCTGCTCGATGAAATACGGTCTGAGGGCGATAATTGCAGCTCCGGCTCTCGAGCCGCTCTGTATGCTTGCCGCCGAGAGGGCGAAGGTCGCCGTTATCTCAACGGAAGCGTCAGGCGCGGAGCCTGAGCCAGTCGCGGAGGTAGCACCGGAGGACGGCTGCGTTATAATGTTCACCGGAGGGACTACGGGAAAAAGCAAGGGCGCGCTTTTGTCAAACGCCGCCGTTATGCAGGGCGTTCTCAACAGCGCTTACGGCTGCCGCAACGTCTTCGGCATGAGGTATCTCCTCGTTCTCCCGCTCTTCCACGTTTTCGGGCTCATTAGGAACCTGCTTGCCGCGCTGAACACGGGCAGCACTCTCTTTATCTGCCGCAACAATCAGGATATGTTCCGCGATATAGCGTATTTCAAGCCCACTATAATGGTCATAGTCCCCGCTCTCGCCGAGATGGCCCTCGCCCTCTCGAAGAAGTTCGGACGCAATATTCTCGGCGCGGATCTCAAGTATATAATCTGCGGCGCCGCTATGGTCCCGCCCTATCTCATCAGGGAATACGACAAGCTCGGCGTCGCCCTCTATCCCGGCTACGGGCTCACGGAATCCGCCAACCTTGTATCCGGTAACGTTCTGCCCCTCGAAAAGCCCGACTCCGTCGGCCTGCCCTATCCGAATCAGGAGCTGAGGATAGTTGACGGGGAGCTCTGGATAAAGGGACGGAATATGATGGACGCCTACGTCGGCGAGGACGAGACCGGAGTATGGGAGGACGGCTGGTTCAAGACAGGCGACCTTGCGCGTTTCGACGAGGACGGGTTCCTCTATATCACCGGACGCAGCAAGGAGATAATCGTGCTGCCCTCCGGCGAGAACATCTCGCCCGCGGAGCTTGAGGCAAAGTTCAACGCCTGCTCCCTCGTCGCCGATTCCCAGGTGTTCGAGGACAAGGGCGCGGACGGGCGCCGTTTCCTCGCCCTCGAGGTCGTACCGAGAGCCGCCGAGATGGCAAAGCTGCCCGCAGCCGACGCTCCCGCCATTCTTATGAGCGAGCTTAACGCGATAAACGCAAAGCTGCCGCCCTTCCAGAGGGTGAGCCGCATCGAGATCCGCACCTCGGATTTCGAGAGAACGAAAAGCATGAAGATTGTGAGATATAAGAAATGCGAATGACAAGAGAAGAGATAGTAACAAAGCTCGGCGAAATACTTGAGGATACCCTCGGCGAGAAGGCTGCCGGCTTCTCCGAGGACAGCGGACTTATGGACGGGCTCGGTCTCACCTCCGTCGATATGCTCTACCTTATAATCGCCACCGAAGAAAGCTTCGGTATACGCTTTCGCAATATCGGCATAATGGATCTCAGGACCGTCGGCGAGGTCGCCGACTATATCGAGGAAGCCCTTCGATGAGGTGGGCTCCCGCCGATTGCCGCCCCGGCGATATTATCAGAGTGAAGGTCGGTCCCGTCTGGCATTACGGGATCTTCGTATCCGAAAATGAGGTTATCCAGTTCGGAGAGCCGCCGGTCGCCGGTCCTCTCTCCGGGCGCGATCAGAAAATAATCGCCACGGATATCGACTTTTTCTCGGCCGGAGGCATAGTTGAGCGGGGCGAGCTCGACCGCTCCGAGGAAAAGCGCCGCTTCCCGCGAGAGAAAACCGTAGCTCTCGCCCGCTCTCGTTTGGGCGAGGGCGGCTACGATATCATCCGCAACAACTGCGAGCATTTCGCCTACGAGTGCCTCTTCGGCGAGGGGCGAAGTCTTCAGGAGGAGGAGCTGCGTAAAAAGTGGCTCGCGCGCCCCTTTCTCGACGTCTACGTCGCACCGATCCCGGAAGAGCCGGACCGTTCTCCCGTTTATCCGCCGGAAAGGCAGGCGGAGATAGATAAGTGCCGCAACGAAAAGGTGAGGGCGGAGAAGATCGCCGTATGGCGGCTTCTTGAAAAGGGCGTGAGTCGCTCTCTCGGTCTCAATATCGAAGAGCTGCGCTTCAAAAAGAGGCGCGACGGAAAGTGGGTCTCGGACAGGGCGGAGTTCTCACTCAGCCATTCTCGCGGCGCCGCCGCCGTCGCCGTTTCTTCCGCGCCCTGCGGAGTCGACATTGAAAACGCCGCGGAGTTCCGCCGCCGCTGGGCGTCTCCGGAAAAGCTCCGCTCTCTCGCAAAGCGTATCTCGACGGCGCGAGAGCTTGAGCTCGTCGACGGGCCGGACAGCTTCCTTTCGCTCTGGACGAAGAAAGAGGCCGTTTTCAAGCTCAACGGCGGCAAAAGCTTCTTCCCGCATAAGACAGACACCTTTAAGACAGTCTCCGAAACGAGGCTGATATCAATTCCGGAGGAATATTCACTCTCCGTATGCGGAGACTGCCTCAGCAGGCTGAGGCTCTACCTCGTTACCGAAAAAGGCGCCGTTCCGCTGAGCGCCGATGAAATGAAGTGATTTATGTGAAATGGGTGCTCTTGGGCGCGCTTGGGGCCTTGCTCTTTTTTTACGCTATCCCCACGGTTTTAACGTTCATTCTGACGTTTTACGGGCGATACGACCCGGAAGCCGCGCTAAAAAAGAGATATTTCATCCCGTTCCGCGAGGAGATGGACTCCGCAGTCGCATTTTTATCAGCTCTCCCCTTCGAGCGGGTTGAGATAAAGGCCGGCGACGGCGTAACGCTCAGAGCGAAGTATCTGAAGCGCGGAGGTGACAGGCTTATGATGCTCGTGCACGGGTACAACGCCTCCTCTCTTGCGAATTTTGCGGTCTCCGGCAGGGCGCTCTGGGAGGCGGGCTTCAGCCTTTTGATGATAGACGAGAGGGCTCACGGCGAAAGCGGCGGAAGGAAAACAGGCTTCGGCCTTCTCGAGAGCCGCGACCTTGCTCTCTGGATAGACTGGGCGGAAAAAAACGCCGCGGAGAAAAAACGCGGAATATACGGCGTTAGCATGGGAAGCACGGCCCTCGCCTTTATCTCCGACTCTCTCACGACCGACAGGGTTAAGGCTCTGATCTTCGACTGCGGCTTTATCTCGCCCAGGGGTCAGATGCAGCTCATAGCGAAAAAACGCCATGCGCCGGGAGCGGTAATGATACCCTTTATACGCATACTTGCCAAAGTCTTCATCGGCGTGGATATAAACGACTCCGTGCTTCCCCATCTCGCCCGTTCGAGCGTTCCCTCGCTCTTTCTCTACGGCGACTTGGACGCCACGGTACCTATTGCGGAGGGCAGAGAATTTTTTGCCGCCTCCTCGGCTCCAAAGCTCCTTCTCACGGAGCCGACAGCCGAGCACACGATGTGCTTTACCGCCGGGAAAGACAGTATCAGAAAGCCTTTTTTCGACTTTGTAAATAAATATGTAAACTGAAAGGAAAAGATGAAATGAAAAGCTTTGCGATAGTTGCCGACGCAACCTGCGATCTCGGCGAGGAGCTCCGTAGGGAATACGATATCCGTATCGTCGCCGGTCACGTTAAAATGCCCGACGGCAGAGAAATAAGTCTCCTGCCCGGCTGGACCGAGTTTTCAAAAGAGCAGTTCTATTCCGAGCTGAAGGAGTATCCCAACTCCTTCACCACCTCGCCCGCCAACGTCGCCGAATTCACCGAGGCGTTCACTGCGTTTGCCAAGGATGGCTGCGACGTTCTCTGCATGACCATTTCCGGCGGGATAAGCGGAGCCTTCGGCTTTGCCTCAGAGGCTGCGAAGGCTGTTATGAAGGACTTTCCCGGGGTTAAGATAATCTGCGTCGACTCCATGCGCTTCGGTCCCGGCTTCGGACTTATGGCGCTTCGCGCCTCCGCTCTCCGCGCCGAGGGAAAGAGCCTTGACGAGACTCATGAGTGGCTTGAGGCGAATAAGAACCGCTATCACCAGGCGGGCGGGCTCGACGACCTCAGCTTCGTCGCAAAGAAGGGACGTCTCACTCACGCGAAGGCCTTCTTCGGCACTCTCGCCGGAGTCAAGCCTATAGGCGAATTCGACTACAACGGGCTTACCACCGTCATCGGCAAGGTCAAGGGCGCGAAGACCGCCTACGCCGCGCTGCTCGACTATATCGAGAAGACGATCGAGGAGCCCGCGGAGCAGGT
>CACXBO010000016.1 GCA_902765975.1 Oscillospiraceae bacterium | reverse complement strand
TGCCGAACCGATTATCAGAGCAGCGCCGGCTATGCCGGGAGCCGTGAGCTTTTCGCCGAGGAAAACGGCGGAGAGCACGAGGGCGGTTATCGGGTCAAGATAGCTCATTATGGCTATCGTGTCCGTTCTCAGCCCGGACATCGAGCCGAAATAGAGAGCGTAGGCTGCGCCGGTGTGCAGAACGCCGACCAGAAGCAGGAGCAAAGCCGCGGAAAGGCTCAAGTCTCCTATAGCAAAGCCGCCAGTAAAGACGAGGTAAGGAAGCATCACAGCGGCGGCAGCGGCAAGCTGCACCGTCGTTTTTTTATACGGGTCGCCATCCGGCGACTTCTTATTTATAAGGACGACGGCGGCATAGATAACGGCGGCGGCGCAGCCGAAAATTATACCCTTCAGGTCGTCCGGCGAAAGCCCCTCGCCCTCAAGGACTCCCGAGACGAGCACCATTCCGAATAGCGACGCGCCCGCCGATACCGTTCTCTTCAGAGTCAGACGCTCGCCCAGGAAAACGGCGGCAAGCAGGATAACGAAGGTCGGGGCGAGGTAGTAGGCAAGAGTCGCCTTCGGAACGGAGGTGAACTCGAAGGCCTCGAAGAGAAGCATCCAGTTTATGCCGATTAGCGCACCGGAGAGAACGTATCTCGCGGCAGCCTTTTTATTCAGGCGCAGGGCTCCGGTCCTTCTTCTTAACGCCATCACAGCCGCAAGGAAGAGCGCGCCCGTGACGCCTCTCGCAAAGGCGATTAGCGCGGAAGGCAGGGGCAGCAGCCTACGGAACAGCCCGATAGACCCGAAAATGAGCATCGCGGAAAGGAGCTTTGCAAGGCTCTTCGGGTCGTTCTTTCTGTCTTTCATTTTACTCCTTTGTGCCGAGGAATACGGAGAGGAAATCGCGGAAAACCGGCTCCCACGCGCTCTCGTGATGTATTGCGCCGGGCACTATCAATTCCTTCAGAAGCTTTTCCGGATATCTTTCGCGCATTATCTCGAAGGTCCATCTTTCGCTCTCGCAAATGAGCTTTTCAAGCTCGCCCTCAGCGCCGGAGTAGAAATAGAAGAAGGGCTTATCCTCTCTGAGCGACCTCTCGATCCAGAGGCGCATATCCTCCTGTGCAAATCCGAGGAAGGCCGGAGACAGCACTCCCGCGGCGGAGAAAAGCTCCGGATGGCTCATAACGATGAAAAAGCAGATGAGCCCGCCCGACGAGCTTCCGCAGAAAGCCGTGTTCTCCCGCCCCTTCAGAACGGGGAAACGGGCCTCTACGGCGGGCATAACCGTTTTTATCACGAAATCGCAAAACACCTCGCCCTCCGGCTCTATCTTGAAGGGCATGTCCTCCGGTATGTAGATTTTGCCTATCGTGGCGGGGGTGAGCTCGTTCGCCCTTGTCTCGCTCAGCGTGTGGATTCCGACGATGATCGCCGCCCTGCCGCTCCTTTTTCGTTCATCTCTCACCGCCTCGCGGGTGTGCCACGAGCCGAACGCCGAGCTTTCGTCGTCGAAAATACTCTGTCCGTCCGGCATATATACGACCGGGAGCTTCTCATTTTCTCCGTGCTCCGGCACGAAAACGCGGATTAGTCTGTCTCCCCTGCCGGGATACGGCAGATACATCTCGTAAAGCTGTTCTTTTATCATAAATTCTCCTTTCAGAGCACCTTGAAGTCACGCTCGTCCGGTATCTGCGGAACGGCGCTCGCCTGAGTATTCTCTATCCACAAAAACCGCGAGCCGCGCAGCTCTTTCAGCACGCTCTCTATCTCGCGCTCGCCGCCCTGCAGCTCCATTGTGACCGAGCCGTCCCACTCGTTTCTGACCCAGCCGGTACAGCCGTAACGCTCTGCGGCGTATTTCGCGCGGTAGCGGAAGCCCACGCCCTGCACCCATCCGGTAAATACCATTCTTCTTCTGACCACGGCTCTCGCCCCCTTTTCATACTCAGATTATATAAAGTAACTGATGAAATTGCAAGCGTTAAAGCAGCGGCACTGTCTCGCCGTCTCCTTTATGTTGCTTTATAGTTTAACGCAAAGGGCGCGGGGAATCCCCTGCGCCCTTTTATATCATTCCGAGCATCTGTTCGGGGTTGTCGGCAGCCTTGACCTTATCCATAGACCTTACGATAACGCCGTTTTCGTCGATGAGATAAGTCGTCCGCACAGTTCCGAGCTTGCCGCCCTCCTTCTCGCGCAGGGCGTCGTAGGCGGTGTGTGCCTTGAGATCGGGGTCGGACAGTAGCGGGAACGGAAGTCCGTACTTCTCCTCGAATCTCTTATGCGAGGCAACGGTATCGCGGCTCACGCCGAGGATGACCGCTCCCTTCTCGCGGAACAGCGGATAACGCTCCGCAAAGCCGCAGGCCTGCTTCGTGCAGCCGGAGGTCATATCCTTGGGATAGAAATACAGTATCACCCTCCGCCCTGCGTAGTCCGCGAGGCTGTGCTCCTCCCCGTTTTGATCCCTGAGCCGGAATTCCGGCGCCTTCATACCTTCTTTAAGCATTTCTATTCCTCCGTTTTTTCTTATATTATACCACACCCGCCGCCGGCACGCCACAGCTTTCCCGAACATTATTCATAAAAACGGCGGAGTAATTCATAATATGACCCATTATTCAGAACGTTAACAAAACCTTAACCGAATAATTGGCACTCTGAGCTTGACAGTGCCAAGTTCGGTGCTATAATAATAATC
>CACXBO010000015.1 GCA_902765975.1 Oscillospiraceae bacterium | reverse complement strand
GAGAGCCTTAAGAACCTTACCATGGGCGCTGAGGACATGGAATTCACCGCTGAATTCGTTGAGAAGACAGCAAGCACAATTATCTTCGACTTCGACGGCGGCGTTTGGGACAACAACGCATTTCTTATCTTTAACGGAACGGCTGAAACTGAATTCACAGATACCGTTAACGAGCCTACCAAGAACGGCTATACCTTCGGCGGATGGGATTACGATCTCAGCACCCTTATGTTCCCCGGCGAGGGCGAGACCATTATTGTAAAGGCTCTATGGGATGCAGTCGACTACAGCGCTACCTACTCTGTAAGCGTACCTGACGACGCTCCCGAGGGCACTTCCGTAAGCGATGCTCCCGAAAGCGCGACTTACAATGTCGGCGATGAGATCACCCTCCCCGACGCTGCGACCTGCACCAACGGCTATGAGTTTATCGGCTGGGCAGCCTCCGAAGCGCTCACCGGAACCTACGAGGCAGGCGCGACCGTAACGATGCCCGCGGGCGACGTGACCTTCACTGCAGTATTTACCGCACCCGCAAAGGTTATCATAGCCTTTAACCCGGGCGCAAACGACGCCTCCATGACGAGCCCCTCGCTTGCAGCTCAGGAGCTCAAGGTCGGCGAAAAGGCGACCGTTCCCGAGGTTACGAGACCCGGATATGAGCTTACCGGCTGGATTTCCAGCGACAGAGCCTATGCAAATCTTGCAGCAGATGCGACCGAGACTCCCGCTGCTGTTGTCGGCAAGAATGTTGTTTACACCGCGCAGTGGACTGCTGTTGAGCGCGAAGTAAAGTTCGAGGCAGGAGAGCACGGAACGCTTGAGGGCGACACGACCTTCAGCGTTGCCACCGGCGCAACTCTTGCGAACGTTACCGCTCCCGAGGTGGCAGCCGAAGCCGGCTTCACCTTCACCGGCTGGGAGTGCAGCCTCGGAGGACTCTATCAGTCCGATGAGATTGCTGCTCTCGTTATGGTAGCAGACGGTATCACCTTCACCGCTCAGTATAAGCAGAACGTTAGCACAGCAATCTATTATGACTTCAACGGCGGCTCCGCTGACGGCGCGACCTCCGCATTCTGGACCGCTCCTGCCGGAAGCGAGTTTACCGAAGAGCTTCCCGTTCCTGTGAAGACCGGTTATACTCTCGTCGCTCCCGAGAAGCCCGCAAACTTCCCGAATGAGGGAGTAACGGTTATAAAGGCACAGTGGGTCGCAGTTGAATACAATGTAACTTATGTTGTCGCAGTACCCGATGACGCTCCCGAGGGCACCACAGTAAGCGATGCGCCCGCTGCATCTACCGCGGCAAACGCAAGCACCGTAACTCTTGCCGCTGCTCCCGAAATCGGAAACGGCTATGAGTTCATCGGCTGGGTAGCCTCCGGCGCGCTCTCCGGAACCTATGAGGCCGGCGCGACCGTAACGATGCCCGCAGGCGACGTGACCTTCACCGCTCAGTTTGCCGCGCCCGCAAAGGTTCTCTTCGCGTTCAATCTCGGCGCTGAGGATGCTTCTGCAGAGGGCGACACCGAGGTCGAGGTCAAGGTCGGAGAGACCGCTGCTGTTCCCACTAACGTGACCAGACCCGGCTATGAGTTTATCGGCTGGAAATCCGGCAGCGAGGCTTATGACGATATTGCACAGAACGCCACAGCAACTCCCGCTGCAGTTAAGGGACAGAACGTGGTTTACACCGCGCAGTGGACTCCGATAGACAATACCGTGACCTTTGAGGTCGCTGCCAACGCTGAGCTCGATGGCGAGACCGAATTCACAGTAAAGACCGGAGCAAAGTTTGAGGGAGAGCTTCCCGCCGTAATTGCAGACGATGGATATACCTTCAATGATCAGTGGGTTTGCAGCCTTGGCGGCACCTTCACAACCGAAGAGCTCGCAGACTACGTTGTTACCGGCGATGTGACCTTCACCGCAGTCGTCGTTTCCAACACGCAGCTTGCCACTGATAAGACTCTTACCTTCGATGCCAACGGCGGTACCGATGCTCCCGCATCCATCACCGTTGCGAAGGACAGCACCGTTTCTCTCGGCGCTTTCGCTGCCACCGCTCCCGAGGGCAAGATATTCATCGGATGGGGCGAGACCGCAGACGCCACAGAGACAGTTTCCAGCATAGTTCTTGATTCCGACAAGACCGTTTACGCGATATACAAGGACGACACCTCCGTTGACGGACAGTACACCGTGACCTTCGTTTCCGGCGAGAACGGCGTGTTCGCTGACGAGGCGACCTCCTACGAGGTCAAGGTTGACGTTGACGGCACAGTAACCGCTGAGGACATCGCTGAGCCGACTGCTAACGAGGGCTTCACCTTCATTGGCTGGACCGTTGAGGGCAATGACGGCATTATCTCCTCCGCAGCAATCACAATGATCCCGGTAAAGGGCGACATTACTTACACCGCTGCGTATAGCGTGGTTGATCCTGAGAATCCCACCGTTATGTACACGCTGACCTTCGATGCAGGCGAGGGCAAGGATGCTCCCGCTGCCATGCAGTTCCCTGCAGACACAAAGGTACAGCTCAACGGAATGACTGCAACCGCACCTTCCGGACGCGAATTCAACGGATGGACTCTTGACGGAGTTATAGTCACCGAGGTAACGCTCACCGGCGATATCACCGTTGTAGCCTCCTACACTATCGTAGAGCCCGCAGGCCCCTTCACGGTAACCTTCGATGCCGGCAAGTACGGCACGATGGAGCCCGAGACCTACTCTGAGGAGGTAATCGGCGGAGAGACCGTAACGAGCGTACCGGCAATCACGGCTTATAACGATTACACCTTCGAGGGCTGGACGCTTAACGGCGGATCCACCAAGTACTCCAGCGAAGATGTTCTCAAGCTGAAGATCACAGGCGACTCCAACTTCGTGGCATATTACACGACCGCCATAATTCACGTTAACCCCGATCCGAATCCCACCAAACCCGATACCAGGCCCGATCCGAATACGGACCTTCCCAAGTACTTCACAAAGGATCACGTTGCGTATATGACCGGACACGGCGGCGAGTTCAGGCCCAACGATCAGATCACCCGTGCTGAGGTTGCTCAGGCTCTCTATAATCTCCTTACCGAGAGCTACAAGGGCACTGAAATCAAGAACGTTAAGTTCTCCGATGTGACCGAAAAGAACTGGTTCTATAAGCCTGTCTCCGTGCTTGCAGAGCTTGGAATTATAAAGGGCTATCCCGACGGAAGCTTCAAGCCAGAGGCGAAGATCACCAGAGCTGAGTTCGTTGCTCTCTGCGCGAGATTCTACGAGGCTACTGGCGGCGAGATCGGATTCTCCGATGTTCCCGAGTCACACTGGGCTTACAGCTACATTGTCGCTGCAAGGCAGAAGGGCTGGATCACCGGTTATCCGGACGACACCTTCAGACCGAATGAGAATATCAAGAGGACTGAGGTCGTCTCCATCATGAACAATATGCTGTTCAGATTCCCCGACAGAGCTTACATCGACGCTCACAAGTCCGAGCTCAAAACTTTCACCGACGTTCCTGAGACACACTGGAACTACTACGGAATTATCGAGGCCTCCAATTCGCATGAGTATCACTATGAGGATGCCGAGGAATTCTGGGGCGCAAAGAAATAAAATAAGACCAACTAAACCGAACCTCCGCCACGGCGGGGGTTCGGGAGCGGCCGCCTTGCGCGGCCGCTTTCTATTTATATAATTTGGAAAAAAACTTCACAAATTAAAAAAATGTGTTATAATCAATTTGTAAAAAAATAAGGAACGAGTATTTGTGCTAAGAGCAATACCGAAGGGGGTCTCAAAGGAATGAGAAACAAAATGAGATGGATAGCGCTGCTGCTTGCGGTAGTAATGTGCATAGGCATCCTTCCTATATCTGCGTTTGCAGAGAAAGGGGAGAACGGTAACGAGGCGAATGAGCCTTCGTTAACCGTAACCTCAGAGCCGATAGAAACCGAAGCGGTGACGGAGCCTGAGCCGGCTGGAACGGAAGATGACGTTCTCGAAACGAATGACGTTCCCGAGGCGCAGGGGGGCGACGGCTTATATATTGAAAATGTACAAGCAGTCGTAGTGAGCGGCGCTACACTCAACGGAAATAATCATTGGGTGAAGACACCGATAAATGAGACCTCCGGACAGGAGTATACGATAAGAGTAAACTACTCTTTCAACGGACTTGAGAGCTTTGACGCGGGCGAGGTTGAATTTCTTATTCCCATCGCGGCGCTCAAAAATCTTAACGGAGAGGCGGCCAACAGCATTACCTTATCCGTTCCTGAGGCAAGCGATGGGGGCCTTTCCGAGGAGAATCCCCTTGTATACGAGTACTCCGATGCGGGAATCCGCATATACAACAGGGTAGAGCTCGACTCGTCGCAGTTCGGATATTTCGAGGTGACCTACGCCACTTCAGAGAGGACCTTTGAATACCAGGACTATGACCCGGAGCATCCGGAGCTTAGCGCGGGGTTATTCCAGGTTGATCTCACGGTAAGGCAGGGTGGAGCAAGCAAAACAGCCTCCAACGCTATAGCGCTGTATATGGATACCTCTGCGGTCATTACGAGGCTCGAAAAGCACTCTCCGACGCTCTATTACGAGTGGGATTCAGCCTGGGGCGAGGAGCCGGCGGACGCGGCGGATTATTACTACCTCGTCTGGGAGGTCTGCACGTGGATAAATGCCACGCAGACCTACGACTTCAGGCTCGAGGATAATTTCGATTTTGAAGACGGCAGCTTGGTAGGGTATAAGCTGTCGGGCGCACGCGTTTTTTCCGATGAGGTCGGGGCTAACGAGGCTGAGAATATCAAAACCAACTGTTCTGTATACAACAGATATGACTACGTTCTAACGCGCCACCTCAAGAGCACGTATGATCCCCTTCTTGAGAGAGACGGTAGATATTCGCTCAAGAACGAGGTAACAGCATATGTAACGCCGACCGGTGGAGCAGACGCCGAGAATTCAAGGACCGCGGAACAAAACTGGACACACAGAGAGGGAAAGTACGCTCCGCCTCCCGGCTACTTCTGGTCTGAGAAGTGGGGGAAGGATTTCTCCGGATATTATCACAGCGATTCAAACGGCGCATATGCCGCAAGCTATGCTCTCACAGAGCTCGCCGACGGGAGGATAGATGAGATTTCCGGTCTCGGCTTCTATGCATACGTTTACGGCTTCTTATATAGGTTTACATACAATTACGACGGAGACGGCGAGGCTCCTGATATAAACGACGAGGCGTCCAAAGACTACTACGGTAAGCTTCCTGTTTTGATGCGGATTACGGATAACACTCTCGCTCTTGAGTCG
>CACXBO010000014.1 GCA_902765975.1 Oscillospiraceae bacterium | reverse complement strand
TGTTCGCTCTCGCAATTTTCGGATCCGGCTGAGGAACGGCGGACATCAGCGAGCGGGTGTATGGGTGCAGAGGCTGATCGTAGATGACCTCTGCGTCCGCAAGCTCCACCATCTTGCCGAGATACATAACGGCGATGCGGTCGCTGATATGACGGACAACGAGAATGTCGTGGGCTATAAAGAGATAGGTAAGACCCATCTGCTCCTGAAGCTCAACGAACATATTTATGACCTGCGCCTGAATCGAAACGTCAAGCGCGGATACAGGCTCGTCGCAGACGATGAACGAGGGATTAAGCGCAAGCGCGCGGGCTATGCCTATGCGCTGACGCTGACCGCCGGAGAACTCATGGGCGTAGCGCGAGGCGTGCTCGCTGTTGAGCCCGACCTTCTCCATAAGCTCGAGGATGCGCTCACGGCGCTCAGCCTTGTTCTGATACATATTGTGGATATCAAGCGGCTCCGCAATGATATCGGAGACCGTCATTCTGGGGTTGAGCGAGGAATAGGGATCCTGAAAGACCATATTTGCTTTCTTGCGGAGCTCCGCTATATCGCTCTTTGTTTTGATCAGCCTGCCGTCGAACTCAACCTCGCCGCCCGTCGGCTCATAGAGGTGTAGGAGAGAGCGGCCTACAGTGGTCTTGCCGCAGCCGGACTCGCCGACCATACCAAGGGTATCGCCTCGCTTGATCGAAAAGGATACGTCGTCCACAGCCTTGAGAGGCTTGGTACGCAGCCAGCCTACGTTGATGTTGAAATACTGCTTGAGATGACGGACGTCTACGAGGGGGCGTTCGTTTTTTTCGACCTCTGCGCTCATTTCGCCCCACCGCCTTTCTCTCTTTCAAGTTCGTCCTTTACGTTCATCCAGCAGGATGCAAGGTGATAATCGTTTATTCTCATGCGCTCGCAGCGCTCCTTGAGACATATCTTCATCGCGCTGTCGCAGCGCGGCGCAAAGGGACAGCCGGATGGCATATTGAGAAGGTCGATAGGCGTTCCGGTAATGGGCTGGAGCTTTTTTCCGGCGGTATCAGCCGTCGGAATAGAGCGCATAAGCCCCTTTGTGTATTCGTGCTTCGGATTATAGAATATCTCATCTGCCGTGCCCTGCTCGCAGATAGAGCCGGCGTACATTACGATGACCTCGTCGCACATCTGGGCGACAACGCCCAAATCGTGAGTTATCATAATTATCGCCATACCGAGCTCCTCCTGGAGCGACTTCATAAGCTCCAGTATCTGAGCCTGGATGGTAACGTCCAGAGCAGTTGTCGGCTCGTCAGCTATCAGAATATCCGGCTCGCAGGCGAGAGCCATTGCTATCATAACGCGCTGACGCATTCCTCCGGAGAACTCGAAGGGATACTGCCTCATACGCTTTTCCGGCTCGTTCACATTGACGAGACGGAGCATTTCAACGGCTCTGTCCCACGCTTCCTGCTTATTGCGGTTCGTGTGGAGAAGAATAGCCTCCATAAGCTGGTGACCGATGGTATAGGTCGGATTTAGCGAGGTCATCGGATCCTGAAAGATGATCGAGACCTTGTTGCCGCGAACCGTTTTCATGACCGATTCGCCTGCGCCGACAAGCTCCTGACCGTCGAGCTTTATAGAGCCTGAGACTATTTTGCCGGTAGAGGCGAGGATCTGCATTATGGAATATGCGGTAACGGATTTGCCCGAGCCGCTCTCTCCAACGATACCGAGAACCTTTCCGTGATCGAGGAAGAAAGAGACGCCGTTTACGGCCTTCACTTCTCCGGCTGGGGTAAAGAAGGAGGTGTGCAGATCTGTGACCTGCAGAAGAGGTACGTTAGACATGTGCTGCACTCCTTTCTCAGTTCCTCAGCTTCGGGTCGAATGCATCCCTGAGTCCGTCGCCGAAAAGATTGAGCGAGAGAACGATGAGGGAGATGACCAGAGCGGGGATGACCATACGATAGGGATAGGAGGACAGGCCGTTCAAGGCGTCCGATGCGAGAGAACCGAGTGACGGCATCGGCGCATTGACTCCGAGGCCGAGGAAGGAGAGGTAACTCTCCGTGAATATCGCGTTCGGTATCTGCAGTGCGGTGGAAATGATGACTACGCTAATGCAGTTCGGAAGCAGATGCTTTCTGATTATCCAGCCGCCCTTAGCGCCGGAGGCCTGAGAAGCGAGAACGTATTCCTGTTCGCGCAGCGAGAGAATCTGCCCGCGGATAAGGCGGGACATGCTGACCCAGTAGAGAACTCCGAAAACGATGAAAAGACTGATAATGTTGCTGCCTATCTTTTCGAGAGCCGTGCCCTCAAGCACAGGGCCGAGAGTGAGCTTTAGAACAGATGCGAGGAGTATGACCATGAGCATATCGGGCAGGGAGTATATGATATCGACGATACGCATTATAATAAGGTCGACCTTGCCTCCGAAATATCCCGCGATAGATCCGATAGTCATACCGATTATCAGCACTATTATGCTGGCAAAGAAGCCGACCACGAGAGATATGCGAGTTCCGTAGACCACGCGGATGAAGTAGTCACGCCCTGAGGAGTCAGTTCCGAAAATGTGCGGAAACACCTTTTTACCCGCCTCTATCTGCGCCTGCTCCGTCTTTCCGTATTCAAAGGGCGCAAGATTGTTATAGCTTGCGTCTACGGGCTTGCCGGGCTTGACGCCGAGCATGTTCTCATAGGAATACGGCCAGAAGGCGGGGATAATAAGCGATGAAATAGTGATTATCAGAATAATAATAAGGCTTACGGTTGCAACCTTGTTTTTAAGAAGGCGCTTCATTCCGTCGCGGAAGAATGTGGAGGAGGGGCGCATCTGCACCATATATTCTTTTTCTTCGCCGGTCGCCGGAATAAAGGAATCCAGATCGACGTGCATGGTAAATTTCTTGTCCACGTTTTTCCCTCCTTACTCCAGATTGATGCGCGGATCGACAACCTTGTAGAGGATGTCGCTTATGAGATTCATAACCACGATGAGTACGGCGAGAACAATGGTGGTGCCCATGACCATGGGGTAATCGCGGTTTGTTATGCTGCTTACAAAGGCGCGGCCGATACCGGGCACGGCAAAAATACGCTCTACGACAAGGGAGCCGGTGACGATATAGGCAAGCATCGGACCGAAATAGGTGATAACCGGTATAAGGGAGTTCTTCAGCGCGTGCCCGAAGATGATCTTAGGCCCGGAAACGCCCTTCGCCTTCGCCGTGCGTATGTAGTCCTGACCAAGCACGTCGAGCATCGAGGAGCGGGTAAGGCGGGTGATATACGCCATCGGATAGAGCGAAAGCGTTACGATCGGAAGGATAAGCCCTCCGCTTGTCGCACCGTTTGCAGGCAATATTGCCCACGTTATGGCAAAAAGCACGAGAAGGAGCGACCCCATTATAAAAGAGGGCATGGACACGAAGGCGGTCGTTATAACCATGATGACCTTGTCGATGAGCTTGTTGCGGCGAAGAGCAGCGACGGAGCCAAGCACAATGCCGGAAATACCTGCGAGAGCTGCTGCAATAATGCCGAGCTTCGCCGAGGTCTTCATTCCGTCTCCGATGATATCTATGACCATCCTGCCTCTCTGCTTGAGGGAAGGACCAAAGTCAAATTTGGTTATGATATCCTTGAGATAGGTGAAATACTGCTCCAAAAGCGGTTTGTCGAGCCCGTATTTAGCCTCCAATGCAGCTTGAGCAGAGGCGCTTATCGCCTTCTCGGACATAAAAGGCCCGCCGGGGACGGCGTGCATAACGAAGAAGGTTACGGTAATGACGACCCAAACGGTCAAAATCGCAAGAAATACCCTCTTCAGAATGTAAAAAAGCAGCTTAGAATTCATGGTTTTTCCGCCTTATACATATAATCTTCTTTTTCGCCGTATTATATAGCAGCAAAGGTGTAAATGCAATAGCTGTACGCAAAATTGAATATTGTGCATAAAATTATATCAAAAACAGCAGACAGACTTGTCGTTTTTTAATAGTATTTGAAACACAGTCAGATCGGTTCGAATCCGGAATAAAAAAGCCCGCCGTCCTTAGCAGGACAGCGGTTTTGTGGTCCGAGTGACTGGATTCGCCCGCCTGCGGGCGGGCCGCCTCGCGGGAAAAACGTGCCACCGGCACGTTTTCTAACACCGCTGGTTCGAATCCGGAATAAAAAAGCCGCCGTTCTTAGCAGAACAGCGGTTTTTTTGGTCCGAGTGACTGGATTCGAACCAGCGGCCTCTTGAACCCCATTCAAGCGCGATACCAAACTTCGCCACACCCGGATATTCATTTTGCCAAATGATAATAACACATCGCCGAAGAATTTGCAAGCTTTTTTTTATTTTTTTGCTCCCGACCATACGGAAATAAAGGAAAGAATTCAGCAAGTTAACATAACGGGCAATAAGTGGGGCGCAAGAGCTAAAAATACAGATAAAAATTGACAAAAGTGGAGGAACGTGCTAAAATATCCCGGAACTTGGCAGAGAGGAGGAAATGCAGTGGAAAAGGGCGAGAAAAGAAAAACGGGCTCGACCAAAAAGGCGTTTTTTGCCGCGGTCGTTGGAGTGCTGATAGTCTGCGCGGCTGCTTCCTTTATGCTTTTCCGTCCGCACTATGCTGAAAAAGGAGAGATTTACGTTATCCGTGACGGTAACAGGACATTCTCTGTAATATCCGACGCCGATTCGCCGGAAGAGGTGCTGAAGTCCGCCGGATTAAGCCTTGAAAACTCCCGCTTTGAGTTGAGAGAGGAAGAGGATGCAACGGTCATTGAGATAATACACGCTCCGGTATGCACGGTGGAATGCGACGGTGAAGAGCGTGTCGCAGCGGTATTCGGTACTGTAGCAGATGCGCTTGACGCGGCGGGGATAAAGCTCTGCGCGGGCGACGCCGTTGTTCCGCCGCTTTCCGAAAAGGTAGAGGACGGAATGCGGATAATAGTTGCGCGCGGCGGCGGATGAGATTATAATATGCCTAAATAAGACTGACCGGAGGCCGATGATGGAGCTTACGAACATTAACGATATAAGATCCGTTCTGTCACAGAACGGATTCACATTTTCAAAGGCAATGGGTCAGAATTTCCTTATTGCTCCGTGGGTGCCGGAGAGGATAGCGGACGAATGCGGAGCGGACGCGGGAGCCTGTGTGTTTGAGATCGGCCCCGGCATAGGCTGCCTTACCGAGAAGCTTTGCGAGAGAGCTGGGCGTGTAATAGCCGTCGAACTTGACAAAAGGCTTATCCCGGTGCTCGGAAAAACTCTGGCAGGCAGGAGCAATCTAACGGTAATAAACGCCGACGTTATGAGCCTTGACTTTTCAGCGCTGGATTACGGAGGCCTAAGTCCTATAGTTGCGGCAAATCTTCCGTATAACATAACGAGTCCCGTTATCACGAAGCTTTTAGGCTGCGGTTCGTTCAAGTCGGTCACCGTTATGGTGCAGCGCGAGGTCGCCGACCGTATCTGCGCCGAGCCGAAAACGGCGGATTACGGAGCATTCACGCTGTTTTGCCGCTATAAAGCTGAATGCCGCAAGCTTTTCAACGTGCCGGCCTCATGCTTTGAGCCGAGACCAAAGGTTGAGAGCGCCGTTGTGCGCATGGACCTCCGGGAAAAGCCCCCGGTCGATGTGGATGAAAAGATGCTTTTCAGAGTCGTCAGAGGCGCCTTCAACCAGAGACGGAAAACGCTGATAAACGCTCTGTCCTCCGCTTTTCCCAGCTGCGATAAGGAAAAGCTTAGAGAAGCGGTCGCCGCCGCCGGACTTGCGCCGACAGCGAGGGGCGAGGAGCTGTGCCTGGAGGAATTTGCGCGAATTGCCGCTTTACTGCCCCAATGAATAAACAAATCGTCCAAATGCGGGTCAGTTTGACCCGCATTTTTCGCCCAATGGGTGAAAAATAACCGTGCCTCTTGACAAAAACGGAGGTTTGTGCTTTTATTATTTAAAGAGTAAAAGAACGGCTTGACGAACGATCGTTCAGGCCGTTTTTTCCGCAAAAACAAAAGAGGAGAAAAGAAAATGCCTATTACCGAGCTACTGAGCCGAAACGCGACCTACTTTAAGAACGACGTCGCCCTCGTAGAGATAAATCCCGAGGTCACGAGCGTGCCGCACATGACGTGGCGCGAGTTTTCGCTCATTGAATCAAAGAGAGGGGGAGCGTTCCGCAAGCAGCTTACCTGGGGAGACTTTGATCTTCGTGCGAACCAGTTTGCAAATCTGCTGCTGACCCGCGGCATCGGCAAGGGATGCAAGGTCGGGCTTCTCCTTATGAACTGCCTCGACTGGCTGCCTATCTATTTCGGGGTTTTGAAAGCAGGCGCCGTAGTCGTGCCTCTAAACTACCGCTATACGGCTGAAGAGATAAAATACTGCCTCGGCCTCGCAGAGTGCGACGCTCTCGTATTCGGTCCGGAATTCACGAGCCGCGTTGAGGAGATACTCGACCGTATCCCGCGTATAACCGATATGTTCTATGTCGGCGAGGACTGCCCCGCCTTTGCTGACAGCTATGAGGAGCTTATAACCTACTGTTCAAGCAAGGCGCCGAGCGTTTATTTGACCGATGACGACAACGCCGCTATCTACTTTTCGTCCGGGACCACAGGATTTCCCAAGGCGATACTCCACGCGCATAGAGCTCTCGTTCATGCGGCTACCGTTGAGCAAAAGCACCACGGTCAAACACGCGACGACGTTTTCCTCTGCATTCCGCCGCTCTACCACACCGGCGCAAAGATGCACTGGTTCGGCTCGCTCATTTCCGGGAGCAAGGCGGTCATTTTAAGAGGCGCAAGCCCCGAGTGGATAATCCGCACCGCTTCCGAAGAGGGCTGCACGATCGTTTGGCTGCTCGTGCCCTGGGCGCAGGACATCCTCGACGCGATCGACTCCGGCAAAATAAACCTCAAGGACTACGAGCTTGACCAGTGGCGCCTTATGCACATAGGCGCTCAGCCCGTACCTCCGAGCCTTATAAAGCGCTGGAAGAGCGTTTTCCCGCATCATCAGTACGATACCAACTACGGCCTTTCCGAGTCGATTGGCCCCGGCTGCGTGCATCTTGGCGTTGAAAATATCAACAAGGTCGGCGCTATAGGCATCCCCGGCTACGGCTGGAAGGTAAAGATAGTCGACGAGGACAGAAACGAGATTGAGAGCGGAGTCGGCGAGCTTGCCGTTTTCGGAAACGGAGTTATGAAGTGCTACTACAACGATCCCGCGGCTACCAAAGAGGTAATGGACGACGAGGGCTGGCTGTACACCGGCGATATGGCAGAGCGCGACGCGGACGGCTTTATCTACCTTGTTGACAGGAAAAAGGACGTCATTATCTCCGGCGGCGAAAACCTCTATCCCGTACAGATCGAGGATTTTATCCGCGCTCACAGCGCAGTAAAGGACGTTGCAGTTATCGGACTCCCTGACAAACGCCTCGGCGAGATAGCCGCAGCGATAGTCGAGCCGAAGGAGGGCGAGAGCCTGACCGAGGACGACATCAACACGTTCTGCATGGGTCTTCCGAGATACAAGCGTCCGCGCAAGGTCATAATTGCTACCGTACCGCGCAACCCGACCGGAAAGATCGAAAAGCCTCTGCTCAGAAAGATATACAGAAGCGAAAACCTTGTTGCGCAGCAAAATGAGATAGAAGTGGGTAAAAGAAAATGATAATCAAAATAGCTCTTTTAGTAGTTTTTTTCGCCGTTATGATAGGCGTCGGTATCTACTGCCGCAAGCACGCCACAGACGTTAACGGCTTCGTGCTGGGCGGTAGGAGCGTCGGTCCCTGGCTTACAGCCTTTGCCTTTGGAACAAGCTATTTCTCCGCAGTTATCTTTGTCGGCTATGCCGGACAGTTCGGCTGGAACTTCGGCATTGCCGCCACCTGGGCAGGCCTCGGAAACGCGATAATCGGCTCGCTCATGGCGTGGGTCATTCTCGGAAGAAGAACGAGAATAATGACGCAGCATATCGGCTCGCGCACTATGCCTGATTTCTTCGGAAAGCGTTTCGAGTCTCCCGCTCTCACCACCTGGGCGGCGATAATAACCTGCGTTTTCCTTATTCCGTACACAGCGTCCCTTTTCAACGGACTCTCCCGCCTCTTTGAAATGGCGTTTCATATCGACTATGCATACTGCGTCATCGCAATGGCGGTGCTGACCGGCGTATACGTTATCATAGGCGGCTATATGGCGACTGCGATAAACGACTTCATACAGGGTATGGTAATGCTGGTGGGAATAGTTGCTGTAATAGCTGCGGTGCTTAACTTGAACGGAGGCTTTATGGCGTCGCTCGTCGAGCTTGCCAGAGTGGAGTCCGACGTTATGCCCGGAGCATACGCCTCCTTCTTCGGACCGCAGCCGGTATACCTCTTCTTCGTCGTTATGCTCACGAGCCTCGGCACTTGGGGACTTCCTCAGATGGTAGGCAAGTTCTACGCGATCAAGGACGAGACCTCTATCCAGAAGGGAACGATAATATCAACCGTTTTCGCGATAGTCGTCGCAGGCGGCTGCTATTTCCTCGGAGGCTTCGGCAGGCTCTTCGCAACCGGCGAGGAGGTCGCGAAGAACGGCTTTGACAGCATCGTGCCGGCTATGCTCTCGCGTCTTCCCGATATTTTGATTGCTATCGTGCTTATCCTTGTTCTCTCCGCATCAATGTCCACGCTCTCGTCCCTCGTGCTCACCTCGTCCTCGACGCTGACGCTGAATCTCATCGAGCCGATGCGCAAAAAGGAGATGAAGGAGAAGAGCAAGATGAGCTTTATGCGATTCTTCGTCGCAGTGTTCATCGCCATTTCGGCGTTCATCGCAATTGTACAGGCGAAGAGCAAGGT
>CACXBO010000013.1 GCA_902765975.1 Oscillospiraceae bacterium | reverse complement strand
TCCTCCGTCTCCTCGCTCTTCTCCTCCGGGGCTCCCTCCGTCTCGGAGGCCTTCTCCTCCGCCGTCTTCTTCGGCGTATCGGTCTTCTCCGGCTTCTTTTCCTCTTCCTCGACCGGTATCTCGACGGGATTCATTACCGGCGCCGTCTTCTCCGGCTTTTCGGGCTTCGGCGTCTCGGGCAGGGCTGACGCCGGCTCTTTCTCCGCGCTCTCGGCGCCGGGCTCCGGCAAAGTCTCTGCCGCGTTCAGCGTAAGGTCTCCATAGCTCTCGCTTGCGTTTTCCGCCGGGCTTATGAGAAGCCAGGCGGTTATGCCGATAACGGCGATCGCGGCGAAGAGGACTATGTAGAAGCCCTTTCCGCCGATGAAGCTCTCGAATCTCTCCGAGAAGCTGTCTTTCTCGTTCATCGTTCTACCTCCAGATGGAATTATTCGGTTACGTGACTATGCTTCCCGAAAACCGCCGTTTTTATTCAAAAGCCCTTGAAAAAAATACCGGCTTATAGTATATTTTCTATGCTCCTTTCTCAGTAGACGGAGAAAGCACATGGGGTTCGAGTCCCCACGTTATTAAGAACTGGAGGAAAAGAATAATGAAAAACAAGAAAGTACTCATAGCCCTTATCGCCCTCGTCGTCCTTGCGGCGGCTCTCGTGACCGTATTCCTGCTCACCCGTCCCCAGGCGGAGACAGGCGCGAAGGCGGTCACCGTCCAGATAAAATACGATAACGTCGACAAGGAAGTCGTTATCCACACCGACGCCGAGACTCTCTCCGAGGCTCTGAAAGAGAAGGATCTCATCGAGGGCACCGTCGGCGAGTGGGGTCTTTACATAACGACCGTCGACGGCAGAGCCGCGTCCGACGACGCCCACGAATTCTGGGGCATCTATAAAAACGGTGAGATGACTCCCACGGGAGCCGACTCCACCCTTATCGCCGACGGCGAGCACTATGAGCTCATCCTCGGCACCTGGTAAGGCGTTCACGGCTCGGGACATAACCTGGCTCGGCATACTTGCCGCCATGATGATCGGCGGTCAGTATTTAATGTCCCAGCTTCCCAATATCGAGCCCGTAAGCCTCATCGTTATCGCGGGAACGCTGGTGTTCGGCTGGAGGATGCTGGCGTCCGTCTACGTCTTCGTGATAGCGGAGGGCTTTATCTGGGGCTTCGGCTGGTGGTTCTGGGGCTATCTGTATATCTGGGCAATTCTCGTCGCGGTAACGATGCTGTTCCGAAAAGAGGAGGACCGCCTTACCTGGGCGATAATCTCCGGGTTTTTCGGTCTGCTCTTCGGCTTCCTATACGAGATACCCTATATCTTCATTCAGAACTTCCGCACCGCCTTCGCCTGGTTTTTAAGCGGCATACCATACGACTGCATCCACGCCGTCGGCAATTTTCTCATCGCCTTCTTCGTTGCTCGCCCCCTCGTAGCCGTGCTGAAAAAGCTCCGGGCGGGAAAAATCCGATAACGTTCCGCTCCCCTGCTCTCTGAGCAGGGGAGCCTTTTTATTAAAATCTTTCCTTCCCGCGTATGTATAAAACATACAAAAAAATCTGATTTTGCCTTTACAATTCGTGTCGAATTTGCTATAATCAGTTAGTGTATGCAAAACCAATCCGGAAAGGTATGATATCTTCTATGAGAGCTTATCACAATTCCCGAGACCCCTATTTCCGAACTCCGTTCGGCGCCGTTAAAACCGGCACCGACGTAACTCTCGCCATAGACGTATACGACGTCGGCGGGATGAACGTCACTCTCCGCACCTGGTCCAAGGATCTTGAAGAAGTCGACTACCCGATGGAATGCGACTGGCAGGGCGATCACGGCCACTTCTACGTGAAGATAACGCCCGAGAAGCCGAATATCGTCTGGTACAACTTCCTTATCCGCGGCGATCTCGCCTTCGAGGCCTACTACGGGCCGAGGCAGGGCTCTGTCGGCGGCGTCGGCCAGGAATACTATCAGCACTGCCCCACCTCCTTCCAGCTCACCGTCTACGATGAGCGTCCCATCCCCGAGTGGTTCAAAAACGGCGTGGCCTACCAGATCTTCCCCGACCGTTTCCACCGCGGCCTCGACTTCGAGCTGAACGTGGGCAAGTTCCTGCCCCTTCATCAAAACGGGGTGCATCGCCGCATAGTCGGCTGGGACGAGCAGCCCTACTACAACCGCGGCTGGAACCGTGTGATCCAGGAATACGATTTCTACGGCGGCACGCTCCTCGGCATCGAGGAAAAGCTCCCCTACCTCCGCGACCTCGGCATCACCGTGCTCTACCTAAACCCCATCTTCGAGGCTGAATCCAACCACCGCTACGACACGGGCGACTTCACGCAGATCGACCCGCTGCTCGGCACGGAGGACAACTTCAAGAGCCTCTGCAAGAAGGCCGAGGAGTTCGGCATCTCCATCATTCTCGACGGCGTGTTCAACCACGTCGGCGCAGACAGCAAATACTTCAACCGCTTCGGCAACTACGACGAGGTCGGCGCCTACCAGTCCGAGGACAGCAAGTACCGCGAGTGGTTCAAGTTCGACGAATACGGCGGCTACAGCTCCTGGTGGGGCATAAACGACCTGCCCGATATAAACGAGAACGTCGAGAGCTACCGCAAGTTCATCTACAAGGACAAGGACTCCATCGTCCGCCGCTGGCTGCGCGCAGGCGCGAAGGGCTGGAGGCTCGACGTTGCCGACGAGCTGCCCGACGATTTCATCGAGGGCATCAAAAATGCCGTCGTCGCCGAGAAGGGCAAGGACGGTCTCCTCATGGGCGAGGTCTGGGAGGACGCCTCCCACAAAACGGCCTACGGTCAGCTCCGTACATACTTCTCCGGCCACGAGCTGGATTCCACGATGAACTATCCCTTCCGCGACGGAGTTATGGGCTACATGAAGGGCTGGTCAAACGCCTACGATCTCGCCGAGCTCTTAACGAGCCTTCAGGAGAACTATCCGCCTCAAAACTTCTACGGCGCTCTGAACCTCCTCGGAAGCCACGACAGAGCCCGCATCCTCACAGCCTTCGGCGACGCGCCGCGCGACTATGAGATAAACGAAAACGACGCCCGCTACTACAGGCTGCCCGAGGAGAAGCTTAAGATGGCGAAGGGCAGGCTTTGGATAGCCTCCCTGCTCCAGATGTCCATGCCGGGCGTACCCTGCATCTACTACGGCGACGAGGCCGGTATGCAGGGCTACAACGATCCCTTCAACCGCGGTCCCTATCCCTGGGGCTGGGAGGAGAAGGACTGCATGAAGATCGTCCGCAACGCGATAAATCTCCGCAAGTCCCTCAAGCTCTTCGCCGACGGCGACTTCCACTGCTGGGCGATGAACGACGAGGTGTTCTGCATCTCCCGCACTCTCGGCGATATGACTGCCGTCACCGTCGTAAACCGCAGCATCTTCAGGGGCTACAGCTTCGACCTCAACGCCTGGGGCGAGACCGTAACGGAGCTTCTTGACAACGACCGCGTCACCATCAACAACGGCAGCGTCCACGTCGATCTCGGACCTCTCGGCTCCAAGGTCTATCTCTTCACCAAGTGGGAGAGGCTCTGCAAGCCGATGCCGCGCGGAAGAGGCATACTCTGCCACATCACCTCCCTGCCCAACAATCTCAGTCAGGGCACCTTCAACCAGGAGTGCTACGACTTCATCGACTTCCTCGCTGCGAAGGGTCAGAACTACTGGCAGATACTCCCGCTGAACCCGCCCGACAAATACAATTCACCGTATGCCGGCGCCTCCGCCTTCGCGGGCAGCGAGGCTCTCATCGGCCGCTCGCGTCCCGAGCTTGAAAACGACTTCGCGGGCTTCTATCCGAGCGAGGACTTCGATAAGTTCGTAAAGGACAACGAGCACTGGCTCCCCGCCTGGGCGATGTTCGCCACCCTCGCCGAGAGATTCGGCACAACGGAGTGGATAGAGTGGCCCGAGGAATACAGGAGATACAAGAAGGAATTCTACGACGACGAGGGCTACAGAGAGAGATCCCGCTTCTTCGTCTACGTGCAATACGTATTCCAGAAGAAGTGGCAGCGCGTCAAGGCATACGCGAACTCCCGCGGCATCTCGATAATCGGCGACGTTCCCATCTACGTATCCGCCTCCTCCGCCGACGTGTGGACGAATCCGGAATGCTTCTCGCTCAACGACGATATGTCGGTCAAGCTTGAGGCGGGAGTCCCGCCAGATATGTTCTCCGCGACCGGTCAGCTCTGGGGCAACCCGGTCTACAACTGGGAGGCCATGAAGAAGGACGGCTACCGCTGGTGGATAAACCGCCTGAAGCGCGCCTTCGATCTCTACGACTTCGTCCGTCTCGACCACTTCCGCGGCTTCGAGGCATACTGGGCCGTGCCACACGGTCTGACCGCCCTCGAGGGAAGCTGGGTGACCGGTCCCGGCATGGAGCTGTTCAACGCTGCCTACAAGGAGCTCGGCCCGCTCCCGATACTCGCCGAGGACCTCGGCTTCATCACCCCGGGCGTCAACGCGATGATAGCCCAGCTCGGCATTATGGGCACTCAGGTCGTCCAGTTCAACGACGACGACCCGCTGCAGCCGCTCAAGGTGCACTACGGGAAGATAGCCTACCCCGGCACTCACGACAGCAGCACCGTCATCGGCTGGGTACAGCAGAACCGTCCGCATATGGACGCCGAGCGCACCGCAATAAAGGTGCTCGACAACATCTACAGATCCGACGCTCCAATCATTATCACACCGCTCCAGGATCTTATCGGTCTCGGCGACGACACCAGAATGAACAAGCCCGGCACCTCCTACGGCAACTGGTCGTGGCAGGCGCACTGGGATATGTTCTTCACAAGGAACTGGCGCATTGACCGCATACTTTTCGCCTGATTATAAAGGAGACAAGCGATATGGCAAATTGGGAAGCTTTTAAGAATACGATATTCTACTCCGAGAAGACGGGCTTCATGCTCGACTACGGCGGGATGGGTCTCGACGAGACCTATCTTGCCGCAATGGGCGATAAGATAGCCGCCGCCCTCGACGGGATGGACAGGCTCGACGCCGGCGAGGTCGTGAACGTCGACGAGAAGCGCATGGTCGGTCACTACTGGCTGCGCAACTCCTCCAAGGCGCCCACAGCCGAGCTGAAGGCCGAGATAGACGGCTGTCTCGCCCGCGTCAAGGCGTTTTCCGCGGCCGTGCACGAGGGCAGGATACTCTCCGGGACCGGCAAGAAATTCAAAAACGTCATCGTCGCCGGAATAGGCGGCTCCAGCCTCGGTCCCGTGTTCGTCGATAAGGCGCTCGCCACCGCAGACGACAAGATGAAGCTCTACTTCCTCGACAACACCGACCCCGACGGAATGGACGGCGTGTTTTCCGCCGTTCTCCCCGAGCTCGACGAGACTCTGACCGTCGTCATCTCCAAGTCCGGCGGCACAATCGAAACGAGGAACTGCCAGGAGGAGGCAAAGGCCTTCTACCGCAAAAACGGGCTCGACTTCTCCCGCTTCGCCGTCTGCGTAACGGGGACGGGCTCCAAGCTCTACAACACCGCGAAGTCCGAGGGCTGGATAGACATATTCCCGATGTGGGACTGGGTCGGCGGCAGAACGAGCGTTATGAGCGCCGTCGGTCTCCTGCCCCTCTCCCTCAAGGGCCTCGATATCGACTCCTTCCTCCGCGGAGCCGCCGATATGGACGAATTAAACCGCAATCACAACGTTATTGAGAACCCCGCCGCCATCGCCTCACTCGGCTGGTATAAGTGCTCCGGCGGTCAGGGCGGCGAAACTATGGTCGTTCTGCCCTATAAAGACAGGCTCGACCTCTTCGCCAAGTATCTGCAGCAGCTCGTTATGGAGTCTCTGGGCAAGGAGCTCGACCTTGAGGGCAGGCTCGTAAAGCAGGGTCTTGCCGTTCTCGGCAACAAGGGCACGAGCGACCAGCACTCCTACGTGCAGCAGCTTGTCGGCGGTCCGGACAACATCTTCGTCACCTTCGTTCAGGTGCTTAAGGACCGCGAGGGCTGCTCCGCCGCCGTCGGCGAGGACTCCACCTCCGGCGACTACCTCAACGCCTTTATGCTCGGCACCAAGAAGGCTCTCGAAAGCCACGGCAAGAGGACTATGACGATGACGGTCCCCTCTGTCGACGCATACAACGTCGGTCAGCTCATCGCCATCTTCGAGCGCAGCGTCGGCATCTACGCGAATCTCATCGGCATAAACGCCTATCATCAGCCCGCCGTTGAATTCGGCAAGAAGGCTGCCGGCGGGCTCATCGCCACGAAGAACGCCGCCCGCGAGGCTCTGAAGAAGGCTGGCAGGGCTCTCACAGCCCCCGAGATAGCCGCAGAGATCGGCTGCGAGCCGGAGGACGCCTTCCGTCTCATGCTCCACCTTGCCGCAAACGATCCCGGCGTCGAGATGGAGAGGGCGGCCGATATCGCCGAGTCCCGCTTCCTTGCGAAATGAGCTTTTTCTTCGATAAGCTTATCGACCGAAGAGATATACCCGCAGCTCCCGCCGTGACAGCAGCTCCCACCGAGCGTCGCCGTCACGGCGTCTTCGGTTGCAGAGGCCCGAAAAGCGGCTTTTTCGATGCCGTAAGGAGCCGGCTCAAGACCCGCCGCTCTCTCCTTATAAATAAAGGGCGGCTGAAAGGCGCGGTGATCTCGCCATGAATATCGAGCCTATCGCCTATATTAGAAACGACTTCACCGAAAAGTTCGGCATACCGCGTCAGGCGGGACTTTCCGAGGTCGAAAGCCTCGTGGTTTTCGAGCCCGAATACCGCGACAGCTCCGCGCTTCGCGGGATAGAGGGCTTCTCCCACCTCTGGCTCATCTGGGGCTTCTCCGAAGCAAAGCAGAGCGGCTGGTCGCCCACCGTGCGCCCGCCGCGCCTCGGCGGAAACAAAAGGCTCGGCGTCTTCGCCACCCGCTCGCCCTTCCGCCCGAACTCTCTCGGTCTCTCCTGCGTTGAGCTTGTCGGGCTCGTCGAGCTCGGCGCCGAGGGCGTCGCCCTCTCCGTGCTCGGCGCGGATATAAAAAACGGCACTCCCGTCTACGACGTGAAGCCCTATCTGAGCTATTCCGACTCGCGTCCCGATGCAAGGGGCGGCTTTACCGACTCCGCCGGGAGCCTCTCCGTCGAGGTCTCGATAACGGACGCGCTGCTTGAGAAGATACCGCCCGCCAAACGCGCTCCGCTTCTGAGCGTTTTGAGAAACGACCCCCGCCCGACCTATCAGTCCGACCCGGAGCGGGAGTACGGAATGGAGTTCGGCGGCATGAACGTGAAATTCAGGGTATCCGGCGGGATCCTCACCGTCACGGATATAGAAAGGACGAAATAATGGACCTTGCAAAAATGATCGACCACACCAATCTGAAGGCTTACGCCTCCGAGGCGGACATAGAAAAGCTCTGCCGCGAGGCAAAGGAACACGGCTTTGCCTCCGTCTGCGTAAATCCCGCCTAC
>CACXBO010000012.1 GCA_902765975.1 Oscillospiraceae bacterium | reverse complement strand
TCGTCGGATGCTGTGATGCTTCCGGAGCCGGAGTTCAGGAACACTCTCGCTCCCTCAATACCCTCGGTGCTCCCGGTCACGCTGATTATGGGACCGGAGGCGGAACCTTCCGTGCCTATCGTTACGTCGCAGAGCGCCTTTATGGCGTCGTCGCCGGCGGAGACTGTGATCTTTCCGCCGGTTATCGTGAGGTTGCCCTTTGAAACCGTATCGTCGTCGTCGGGATCGGACTTTATGCCGTCGTTTCCGGCGGCTACGCTTACCGTGCCGCCCTTGATGATAAGCTCTCCGTCGGATGCGAGACCGTTATACGCGGCCAATACGTTGAGAGTGCCGCTCTCGACGGTTATCGTCGCCTCGGAGGCTCCTTTTATCCCGTTTTTGCAGGCGGAGCCGTCCGCTGTGAGAGTTCCGGAGCCGGTTATCGTGAGGCTTGCGCCTGACTTGACCTTGATCGCAGCTCCCTCGAAATCCTCGCTCGTATCCTCAGTCGAGGCGTCCTCAAGGTCGGCGAGCTTTACCGTGCCGGATATATACAAGGTCACGCTCGAGGTCTTGCCTATCACAAGGGGCGCGGTGCTGCTTGAGGCAAGGTCGAGGTCTTTCAGGATGAGAGTCACGTTTTCAACGCCCTTTTTGACCTTGACGCTGCCCTCGGACGCAGAGCCAGTTACAGTATATACGCCGGGCTCTTCGATAGTCAGCTCCGTGCCGCTTATCTTGTAGCCGGACGACGCCCCAGCGGCTGTAATGCCGCTGTCCGAGAACGTAAATGTCGCGTCGCTCGCCGGCTCAGCCGCGGCTGCGCTTACGGACAAGAGAGCGACAAGCATCGCCATAACGAGCAAGGTCGCCGCAAATCCTATGTTTCTTGCTTTTTTAATGCTCATTGTAAATTCCTCCTTTTGGTTTCTTCGAGGACTATAATAGCCGGCAAAGCTTAAAGAAACCTAAAAGGGAGTAAAATTTTTTACCCGTGCTTTTCGACCAGCTCTCTGAGCTTTTCGATGATGAGCTCCTCGCTCACCCCGACCTTCTGCGCGGCTGAGGCGACCGTGTTCGAGCTTATGAGATACCTGCCGAGAGGAGAGTCTATCATCTTAAAGCGCGGGTCGAGACCCTTGAGCTCTTCCTTCAGCCAGGGCCACTCCTTCTCTATCTCCTTCAGCTTAGTCGAGCCGGTCACGTTGAATTCAGGCATTTTATCACTTCCTTCTCTTTAATATTATCAGAAAACGCCGCGGCATACAAGCCATATTGGATTTGACAAAGAATATTTATGATTGTATAATTTAAGTGAAATCAAAAACGAGGTGATCTTTTATGTACCATGAAATAGAAATCGCGGGTCTCACCCGCCGCCTTCCGCTCTGCCCGCTTACCGACAAGCTTATGATCGCCGCCTTCATAATGTTCGGCGACGCGCCGCTCACCGTAAACTGCGCCGCCGCCCTGCTTGAAAAGGCGAAGGAGATAGATTACGATTATCTGCTCACCGCCGAGGCCAAGAGCATACCCCTCATCCACGAGATGGCTCGTCAGTCCGGGGCGGAGAAGTACTTTATCGCCCGCAAGGGTCCCAAGGTCTATATGCCCGACCCAATAAGCGTGGACGACAAGTCGATCACCACCCTCTCCCAGCAGAGGCTCTACCTCGGCTCGGACGACGCGGCCCTCATCCGCGGCAAGCGTATCCTCATAGTCGACGACGTTATCTCCACCGGCGGCTCTCTCAAGGCCATGGAAACCCTCGTTGAGAAGGCCGGCGGAACGGTTGCGGGTAAGCTGGCCGTTCTCGCAGAGGCGGACGCCGCAAAGCGCGACGACATCGTTGTTCTCGGCTCCATCCCGCTCTTTGATTCAGAGGGAACGCCTCTCAAATAAAAAACTCGGGCGGGAATATCCCGCCCGAAAGTTATCTCACTTTTTTGAAAAACTCCGAGAGCACGGCGGCGCAGTCTTCTTCGAGCACTCCGCCCGTTATTTCGGCCTTTCTGCCGTAGTTTTCCATAAAGAGATTAATTACGCTCCCGCAGGAGCCCATATTCTTATCCCTCGCG
>CACXBO010000011.1 GCA_902765975.1 Oscillospiraceae bacterium | reverse complement strand
CCACTGGTCAACGTAGTCGGCCATGGGGCTGGAGGGGGTGATCGGGTAGATGCCCGCTACCTCGGTAAACGCATAGCTCACATACGCTGCCGCGTTGTTACCGTCCATGGATTTAAGTTTTCTTCCCATTCTCTTTTCTCCTTACTGTATTAAAAATTGTTTTTTCGGCTTAAGCTGAGCTTCTCCCGCCCAAATGAGCGCAGAAGCTCACTATCTAATTGATTTTACCACTTTTATCTTGCATTGTAAATAGAAATAACGACCATCGCGGCAAGAAAATTATGAAACTCGCACAAAAAGGCTCAGAGCGCAAACCCGGCCGTGATCAGCGAAAGCCCGGCAAGGTATCCGAGCATAACGGAAAAATGCCCGCCGGGAACGAGCGACCTGTTCTTATGGAAGCGCACAGGAAAGAGAAGACAGTCGGAGAGGAAAAAAAGAGCCGCTCCGATGAGAACGAGAAGCGCGCCTCTCCCTCCAAGGGTCAGATACCGATTGAGAGCAAAGGCGTTCATCACCCCGTTCAGGGCAAGATACGCGCCGATCGGGAATAAGAGTCCTTCCGGTATGCCGTCCTTAACGGAGAGCGTCACGAGAAGGGCTATGCCCCCGAGAAAAACCGCCTCAATGATTGGCAGCGCAGATACGGAGCCCTTCGCCCCGTCCTGAAAGGCAGTGATCAGAAGAACGTGAGCTGCGGCGAAGGCAATGCCGCCCAAGGCAAACCAGAGCTTACCCTTCGGTATAAGAAGCACGTCGCCGAGCCAGCAGGCAGACAGAGCGAGAGCGAGAGGCAGCGATACCGCTCTCCCGCAGGTCAGATATGAGATAAGAAGCAGCGGAACGAGAAAGGGCTTCGTGTAAGCTCTGCCCTTTTTGTTTTTCATGAGACTGAAAACGAGATGCGCCGCGCTAAGGGCGCAGAAGAGAGCGAAAAACGCCTTGCTCACGGGATCCCTCCCCTCCTTTTTCTTTCGCTGCGAGAGCCGCGGCGGATACGGCGAACGCGGTTCTCATCGCTTTTCCCTCCAAAAAAGCGGGAGCGCAAGCACGCTCCCGCCTAAATTTTATTACTTCCAGCTTTCAAGGTATTCTCTCTGCTTTTCCGAGAGCGTGTCGATGCTCATACCGCAGGCGGCGAGCTTGCGGCCTGCCACGTCGTCGTCTATCTCGGCAGGTATCTCTATAGCCGCGGCGGGCAGTTTTCCCCTGTTGTCCGCAATATATCTCGCGCCGAGCGCCTGGATGGCAAAGCTCATATCCATTATCTCAACGGGATGCCCGTCGCCGCTCGCAAGATTAACGAGCCTGCCCTCGGACAGGACGAAGAGCGTCCTGGCGTTCGGGAGCGTATATCCCTTCGTGCGTTCGTCGCGTCCGTCGGTTACCGAAACTGCGTTGTCGCGGAGCCACTTGACGTCCACCTCAACGTCGAAATGTCCGCCGTTCGAGAGCAGCGCCCCGTCCTTCATCTTCTCAAAATGCCGCGCTGTGATAACGTCGCAGCAGCCGGTAGCAGTGATAAACACGTCGCCCTCCGAGGCAGCGGCGTCCATCGTCTTGACCTCGAAGCCGTCCATCATCGCCTCAAGAGCCTTGACCGGGTCTATCTCTGTGACCGTCACTCTCGCGCCGAGTCCCTTGGAGCGCATGGCTATGCCTCTGCCGCACCAGCCGTAGCCGGCGACGACGACGTTCTTCCCTGCGACGACGAGGTTTGTGAGCCTGAATATGCCGTCCCAAACGCTCTGTCCGGTCCCGTATCTGTTGTCGAAGAAGTGCTTGCACTTGGCGTCGTTCACCGTGAGCATCGGGAATCTTAGCGCGCCCTCCCTGTCCATAGCGCGGCGCCTGATGATGCCGGTAGTCGTCTCCTCGCAGCCGCCGAGGATGCCCGGAATCAGCTCCGGCCGCTTCGTATGAATGAGGCTCACGAGGTCTGCGCCGTCGTCAACGACAATATTCGGCCCGTTCTCGACGACTTTTTCCATATAGTGCGCGTACTCCTCCATCGTGCAGCCGTAAGTTGCGAAGACCTCGATACCGCTTTTAACGAGGGCGGCGCACACGTCGTCCTGAGTCGAGAGCGGATTTGAGCCGCAAACTCTGACCTCCGCTCCTCCGGCGGCAAGGACGCGGCAGAGCACCGCGCTCTTCGCCTCAAGGTGGAGGCAGACGGCTATCTTCAGACCGGCAAAGGGCTTATCCCTCAAAAACTCCTTTTCAATGCTGTTCAGAAGGGGCATATACCTCTTCGACCACGCCATCTTTCTCTCGCCGGACTCCCAAAGCCCCGCGTCTCTTATCTCGCTCATAACGCCCTCCCGAAAGACTTTTTTCTCCCTTGATTTTATCATTTTCCCCGTAAGTTGTCCATATATTTTTTCGCCGTCTGACCTCTTTCGCCGCTCTGCCGTGGTATCATTCACTCCGAAAGTGAGGTGCCTTTCAGTGACCGTCTGGGTTGACGAAATCTTCATAGTGAACGCTCTCGCGGACTATGCTCTCCTCATTATCGCGGCGAGGATAACGGGCGGCGGCGTCAGACGTCGGCGAATCGTGCTCTCCGCCCTCTTCGGCGGCGCATACGCAGCTCTCGCCGCCGCTCTCGGAGGCTTTCTCACCTGTCCCGCTCCCGTTATTTCCGCGGGCGTTCTGATGTGCCTTAT
>CACXBO010000010.1 GCA_902765975.1 Oscillospiraceae bacterium | reverse complement strand
GCACGGAACATCTCCTCAGCGTCGCCGTACTCAAAGGGTCTGAGTATGAGCCTCTCCGTTTCAAGTGTAATTTTCATTTTCCCACCCGTATTTCAAATAATCTGTATTGTTTCCACAAGCTGATTTTCACAGCTTTTTCAGTATATCGAGTGTGTGATTTGAAGCGCCGATCAGATCCTGCCGCTCGCAGATGGCATAATGATAATCCACCCACATTTCAAAGGTCTCGTCGTCCATCGCGTCGATCAGCCCGCGCATATAATTCGTCGCGCCGTCGGTCGCAACAAGCTTTATCCTCTCGACCGGAAATACTGCGTTCAGTGCATCGATGTCCTCAGTCCGAACAAGCTCAAAGAGATCCTTCGGCTCGCTTATGCAGTGCCAGTCCGGCGTCAGCATACTGGACTCCATTACCTTCTTCAGATTATTGAGTCCGAAAACAAACTGTATCACCGTAGGCTCGTTCATGCAGTAGGCGACGAGGATACGGCCGCCCGGTCTCGTTACGCGCACCGCTTCGGAGAGCGCCTTCAGCTTCTCCTCTCTCGTGTACAGGTGATACATAGGTCCGAGCAGCATCGTGAGATCGTAGGCGTTATCAGAAAGAAGGGAAAGGTCAAGAGCGTTTCCCTGAATAGCTGTCAAGGGTTCCGTTCCGTCGAGCTTAGACCTCAAAAGCTCCAGATTATGCTCGACGAGCTCCACCGCCGTAACGCTGACGCCCTCTTTCGCCAGAGCAACGCTGTATCTCCCCGTGCCGGCGCCTATCTCCAGAATGCGGGGCGACGATATACCCTCAAGACTTTCCCGTATATACTTCATCGTGGTCAGATACTCGACCTGCCCGTGCCGAGACAGAAGGCGGCCCTCCTCGTCGTAGCTGTTGTAATAGTCCTCAAGATACCCCATTTCGTCACCCTCTCTTTTTAATATCGCGCAGAGAATCAAATAAAAAAGGCTTGCTGACGCAAGCCTTTTTTGGTGGAGACTGACAGACTCGAACTGTCGACCTCACGCGTGTGAGGCGTGCGCTCTAACCAGCTGAGCTAAGCCTCCGATTTGTGGTGACCCGGACGGGACTCGAACCCGTGTTACCGCCGTGAAAGGGCGGTGTCTTGACCGCTTGACCACCGGGCCGTTTTTTTGCTCATTAAAAAACTTTACGGGATGCATAAGCACCCCGTAAAGCTTGGTAGCGGCGACTGGATTCGAACCGGTGACACTGCGGGTATGAACCGCATGCTCTAGCCAACTGAGCTACGCCGCCGTAATGAGGCAAAAGTTATTATACTTACTTGCCTCATAATTGTCAAGCTTTTTTTATAATTCATCCGAAAAAAACGCTCAGACGTTCTCTTTTCCCTCAAGGCTCCTTGCGACCTGCATCATGATAGCGCACTCCATCCTCTTTTTGAAAAGCTTGCAGCCGTATTCATAGGTGCCGAGTATATCCCCTGTCGCGTGGTATGCGTTTGCCGCGCAGCCGCCGGAGCAGTAGAGCTTTGCCCAGCAGTCCTTGCATCCAGGTCTTGCGTAAACATTTGTGAGCTTGAATCTGTCTCTGAGCTCTGTGTTCGTAACGCCATCCCAGATATTGCCCATCAGGTACTTCTCATCGCCTACGAACTGGTGACAGGGATAGAGGTCGCCCCACGGCGTTACCGCAAGATACTCCGTTCCGCTTCCGCAGCCCGAAATACGCTTGTATATACATGGACCGTGCACAAGGTCTATCATATAGTGATAGAAGGTTATCGGTCTTCCCTCTCTCTCACGTCGGAGCATATCCTTTGCAAGAATTTCATACTGCTCATAGAGCTTGGGAAGGTCCTCGTCCGTAAGCGCGTACGGGTCGTCCGGCGCGCACACTACCGGCTCCATAGACAGTTCGGTAAAGCCGAGATCTGCAAGATGAAACAGATCCTCAGTGAAATCGACGTTATTATGCGTATAGGTTCCGCGCACGTAATAACTCCTGCTCCCGCGTTCCCTTGCGAATTTCTGGAACTTGGGGATTATGCGGTCGTAGCTTCCGTTGCCCGCGTAGTCCTTTCTGAGCCTGTCATGTACCTCCTTGCGCCCGTCTATGCTCATCACGACGTTCGACATCTCTCGGTTTGAGAATTCTATCACCTCGTCGTCGACTAAAACTCCGTTAGTCGTCAGTGTAAAGCGGAAGTTTTTGCCCTTCTCCTTCTCTATGCTTCTCGCATACTCGACAAGCCTTTTTACAACGTCCCAGTTCATAAGCGGCTCGCCGCCGAAGAAGTCCACCTCAAGGTTTTTGCGGCTGCCGGAATTCTCAATTAGAAAGTCTAAAGCTCTCTTTCCCACCTCAAAGCTCATAAGCGCCCTGTCACCGTTGTACTTGCCCTGACTGGCAAAGCAGTATTCGCAGTTGAGATTGCAGGTGTGGGCAACGTGCAGGCAGAGCGCCTTTATCACGTTTGACCGCTTCTTGAAATCGAAGGCAATGCCCTCAAAGTCGTCTTTTTTGAACAGCTTTCCCGCGGAAACGAGGCTTTTCACGTCGTCGAGGCATTCTCGAACGTCTGTTTCTGCTATCTCCGGATATTTCGCCGTTATCTCACTTATTATTTCGTCCTCCGGCTTTTTCTCGTCACAGAGACCGATAATATCGTATGCGACCTCGTCGACCGCGTGGACTGACCCGGAATAGACGTCGAGTACTATGTTATATCCGTTTAGCTTGTATCTGTGTATCATATTCTATCTTCCCGATCGTCAAAAATAAGGGCGGGGCTATGCCCCGCCCGCTTTAATATGGCTTAATTATCACTCAGCCTTATTCTCGCACATCTGGTTTGCGACTCCGCAGGAGGTCTTGCAGGCGGACTGGCAGGAGGTCTGGCACTCGCCGCAGCCACCGTTGGCGCTCGTCATTTCGCGGGTCTCAATAGTCTGGATACGCTTCATCGGATAGTTCTCCTTTCCGCAGTTTTTCTTCTGCTATCATACAATAAAAAGCAATCAAGGTCAAGACCTATTTTTATCATCAAGCGCTTAGTAGCGAAGCCCCGTAAAGAACTGCGTCGGGTCTATCCTTATGCCGTTCTTGCGGATCTCAAAGTGCAGATGCGGTCCGTTTGAATTGCCGGTCGAGCCGGTAAGTCCTATTATATCGCCCTTCTTTACCGTTGCTCCTTTTGATACGAGGCGCTTCGACATATGCGCGTAGAGAGTGACGTAACCGTTGCCGTGGTTTATAACGACGTAGTTGCCGTAAGATGAATCGTAGCCGGAGGTGGTGACAATACCCGTATCAGAGGCGCGGATGTTCGCCCCGTAGCCCACCTGACCGATATCTATTCCGCCATGGTTATGATATTTTTTCGTTACCGGATTCTGGCGGAAGCCGAAGGGACTTGTTATCCTGCCTGACACATCGAGCGGCCAGCGGAAGGAGCCTGTGCCCTTGACTTTTTTTGCTTCCTCAAGCTTTTTGAGGCGGGCTTCCTCTTCCTTTATCTGCTTATCAATCGCCTTTTCGCTCGCTTCAAGCTCAGTTAGAGTCTGCTTATATGCCTCCTGATCGCTTTCAAGCTGCGCGATATACTCGTTTGCCTCTTCGATCAGCACGTTTAGCTCCTGTATTGCTTCCTCGAGCTCTATGGTCTTATCCTCAAGCTCCAGCTTTGTATCACGGAGCTCCTGCTGCGCCTGTCTGGTCGCAGACTCCGCATCGAGCAGCTGCTGATAGACCTGCTCGTCGTATTCCATTATGGCGTTCACTGCGTCGATACGAAACAGCATATCGGCAAAGCTTGACGCCCCGAAGATTATGTCATAGTAGGAAATCGAGCCGTTTTCCTCCATCGCTCTGATGCGGGTCTTGTATTTCTCCCACTGGACCCTCTGTTCGTTCTTGAGCGCCTCGACCTCTTCCTGCTTCTCCTGTATGAGCTCTTCGTAAACTCCGATCTGCTCGTTGATATTGTCTATCTCGTCCTGCGTCAGCATAACGCGCTCGTCGAGCACCTCTTTTTTTGCCAGCGCGGCGAGCTCTTCATATTCGAGGGAGTTTATCTTGCTGTTTATATCCTGTTTTTTCTGCTTGAGGCTCGATCTCTCCTGCTGCAGGCTCTTCAGCTTGTCGCTAGTTGCGGCTCCGGCAAGAGTGCTTAGCGCTATCGTTATTACGGACGCCGCCATTAGCACAGCGAGCACTATGCAGATGACTCTGACCCATTTTTTACTCATCCTTGATTACACCTTCAAATAATTCTTGATGGCTATAAGGCTTCCTATAACTCCAACGCAGAAGCCGACCGCAACGAAGATAATAAGCATCGGAACAGCTATGACGGAGAACGGGATCGCGGTTATAAAAGTGAAGCCCGTGTTCGTTATGAGCCTTTCGGTTATGAGCCTGTATATCCCGTATTGAAGGATATACGCGGATAGAGAACCGAACGCAGCGAGGATAAGTCCCTCGATAACAAACGGCCATCTTATGAAGCTTGAGGTCGCGCCCACCATCTTCATTATCGCTATCTCGTCCTTGCGCTCAAACGTCGTCAGCTTTATCGTGTTGGACATTATAAAGAGGCTTATAACGAACAGAATAACGACAAGCGCTATCGAAACCGTGGTGACGACAGAGCGGACGCGGATGAAGCCGCGGCTTATCTCAAGGTGAGCGTTGACTCGCGCTACTCCCGCAGTTGCAATGAGTCTCGCCTGAGTATCCGCCATCTTGGAGATGTCGTCAAGGTTGATAACGAATCTGTGGCGGAAGACGGTGGCGTCTACTCCGTCGAAGATCGTGGAGTTCTCATGGGAATTGACGAAGGTCTCCATAGCCTCTTCTCTCGATATGAACTGCGCGTCGCGGACGTTTGGGATACGCTCGATAGTCGCCTCAAGAGCCCTCGCCTCGTCCTCGGAAAGGCTTTCGTCGATATAGGCGAGGATCTGGTTTTCGGATTCCATCGTGTTTATCATATTGTCGATGTTAAGGGAGAGGAGCGTGAACGTGCCCATTATCAGAAGACATGCAACGATAATGCAGATAGAAGCGAAGGACATGAACCCATGGTTGAAAACGCTTACTATGCCCTCTCTGATGTAATACCCGAACCTGTTATGTCTCATAGTCGTAATACCCGTCCATTCCGTCGGAAATAACCCTGCCGGCGTCGATGGCAATGACCCTCTTCTTGAAGTTGTTTACAAGCTCCTTTTCGTGGGTGACAACAAGAACGGTCGTGCCGAGCTCGTTTATCTTCTCAAGGAGCATCATTATTTCAAGGCTTCTCGGAGGATCGAGATTTCCCGTTGGCTCATCGGCAATGATAAGGCTTGGGTTGTTGACGAGAGCCCTCGCTATGGCGACGCGCTGCTGCTCGCCGCCGGAAAGCTCCTGCGGTCTGCGCTTCGTGCGCGTGTCGAGACCGACAAGCTCTAAAACGTAAGGTACGCGACGGCGTATCTCCTTATTTGAGGCGCCTACGACGCGCATTGCAAAGGCGACGTTTTCATAAACGCTCTTATCCTCAATAAGGCGGAAATCCTGGAAAACGACGCCGAGCGTGCGGCGCATATACGGCATCTTGCCGAATCGAATGTTGCCCATATCGAAGCCGTTCACGTTGACCGTTCCGTCCATAGGCGCTATCTCGCCCGTGATAAGCTTTATTATCGTCGTTTTTCCGGAGCCGGAGGGCCCGACGAGAAACACAAACTCTCCGTCCTGGATCTCGAAGGATATGCCCTTCAGCGCCTTCGTTCCGTTTTCATAGGTTTTGAATACGTCGGAAAATTTAATCATTACGGTTCAGTTTCCTTACATTACATTCTGTGAGTTTAAGTATTTCTTGACCATCAGAGCTACCTTGAACACAATAGCCTGGTCAAACTCGCGCAGGTCGAGGCCGGTCATTTTCTTTATCTTGCCGAGCCTGTAGACAAGAGTGTTGCGGTGAACGAACAGCTTGCGGCTCGTCTCGGAAATATTCAGGTTATTGTCGAAGAATTCGGTGATTATCGAGAGCGTCTCCTCGTCGAGCGAGTCGATGGGGTTCTTCTTGAACACTTCGGAAAGGAACATCTCGCACATCGTCGTCGGAAGCTGATATATAAGTCTGCCGATTCCAAGGCTCTCGTAGCTTATAATGCTCTTCTCGGTGTCAAAAACCTTGCCGACCTCGATAGCAATCTGCGCCTCCTTATATCTGCTCGCAAGCTCGCGCAGGTGGAGGGCGACGGAGCCTATTCCTATAACGACCTTTATCTTGAGCTCGTCCAGCAGGGCCTTCTCCATATTGGCTGCAAGCTTGATGAGATCCTTCTCCTCGACCGAGCCGCTCATCTCCTTGATAACGGCAACGTCGGCCTCGTTTATTGAGATGATAAAATCCTTCTGCCTGTCAGGGAAAAGGCGGCGCAGAGCCTCAACCGTACCTACCTCGGGCTTTCCGAGCTGGCGGATAAAGAAAACTCCTCTCGGCGCCTCCGATACAAAGTGAAGCTCCTTCGCGTGTATGTATATATCACCGGGAAGTATATTCTCCGTGATGATGTTCTTGACCAGAGCCGAACGGTCGTACTTCTCCTCGTAGTAGGTCTTGGCGCTGGATACAGCGACGGCGGCCATCACAGCGAAGCTTGCCGCTATCTCGTCCGTTCCCTCGACAAAAACCGCGTAATCAAAGTTGACGTCGCTGCTGCCCAGGGTCTTGTAGGTCTTTCCGCCTATGACTGCCGTCTTCTCCGATAGAATAGCTGTAAGCTCGAAGCTTTCAACTATATGTGCGCCCATAATGCTCAGATCGGATGAAGCGATAACGTTTCCGTCTGAGTCGACAACACCGATCATTCTGGTCGTTGCTTCCTTCATCTGAACCACCATGCTTTGGAACACTCTGCTGGCCATGTGACGTCCTCCTTGAATTTTGGATTTAATAAATTTGTCAATTTACTATTTTATATATAAACCATTTTTCGAGTTTTTGCAAGCATTATTTAGCAAATTGCCGAAAAAGTTTACAAATTGTTACACACGGTGTTCAGTATATCGCTTCCAAACGGTGAATATAGTATAGCAAACCACGTTTTGAGGTGATCTTATGTTCATTTATACCTGGAAATTCTCGAAAAGAAAGCTCGTTCTTGCTCTCTGTGCGATCGTCCTTGCAATTCTCGCCGTCGTTCTGCTGTTTTCCGGCGGCGAAAAGGCGCAGGAGGCAGTCAATATTACCGCCTCCGCCCGTACCGCAGACGACAGGGTTAAGCTTGTCAGAGGTCTCGGTTGGGATATTGACGAAGAGCCTTTAGAGTCTCAGACCGTCGTTATACCCAAAGAATTCACCGACGTCTACAAGAATTACGCCGAGCTTCAAACAAAGCAGGGCTTTGAGCTTGAGAAATATGCCGGAAAAGAGGCGACGCGCTATACGTACAGAGTTCTCAATTACCCCGGCGAGCCGGAGAACGTAGTCTGCGACATAATAGTTTACCGCGGAAGGGTGATAGCGGGCGACGTCCAGTCGCTCAGGCTGGACGGCTTTATGCAGGGGCTTGACTATCCGAAGTCTTAGCCGCGTCTATTCTGCCGTGCAGATACCCCAAGGCGTCTGACAGCCCGCCTACCCTGTCCGCAAGCCCGAGAGCGACCGCCTCCTCCCCGTAGACGACACTGCCCACGTCTCCGGCAAGCTCACCTGTTTTCAGCATAAGCTCCATCAGCTTTTCCCTCTCTATCCCGGAATTTGCAACTATGAAGCTAACTATCCTGTCCTGTATCCGCGCAAGGTAGTTATAGGTCTGACTGACGCCGATGACCGTTCCGGAGAGTCTCACCGGGTGTACGGTCATAGCCGCCGAGGGCGCGATAAAGCACATATCGGCGGCGCAGGCAAGGGGAACGCCTATCGAATGACCGCCTCCGAGCACGAGGCTCGCCGTCGGCTTCTTCATTCCCGAAATGAGCTCCGCTATGCAAAGCCCCGCCTCGACGTCGCCGCCGCAGGTATTGATCAGGATAAGCAGGGCGTCTATCTCCCCGCTCTCCTCCACCGCGGCAAGCTGAGGCATAAGATGCTCGTACTTAGTTGTTTTTATATCTCCCGAAAGAAGCTGATGCCCTTCTATCTGCCCGATCACGCTGATGCAGTGGATATTATCCTCGGTTACTGCGCCGAGCTCCTTTATCTCTTCATTTTCCAAAAAAGCACCCCCGTTACGGCTTAGTTTCTCCGTTTCGGGGGTGTTTTATTAAACTTCGTTTTATTTTTCGAGGTAGACCGCCTTCATTGCCTTATAGCACATATAGCAGTCGAACTTGGAAACTATCTCATAGGGCGAGTGCATCGCTATAACGGGAACTCCTGCGTCTATGGTGTCTATGCCTCTGTTCGCCATATAGGCCGCGACGGTGCCTCCGCCGCCCTCGTCTACCTTCCCGAGCTCTCCGGTCTGCCATACGACTGCGTTTTCCGCAAATATCTTCCTGACTCTGCCCACGACCTCGGCCGAGGCGTCGCTCGCCCCGGACTTGCCGCGGCTTCCGGTAAATTTGCACACTCCGAGGCCGTAGTTCAGCCTCGTGTTGTTTGCCTTTTCGCTGACCTCGGGGTATATCGGATCGAATGCGTTCGTTACGTCGGCGGAGATGCAGAGGGAATTGTCGAATGAATGGCGGAGCTTTGATCCGTCGAGGGCGCAGAGATCGTCCATAAAGTTTTCAAAGGCGCGGGACTGCATTCCGGTAACGCCGACAGAGCCTATCTCCTCCTTATCGGCAAGCACGCAGACGGCTGTGTACTTCGGACTTACCACCTCGAGGATGGCGGCAAGCTCTGCGTAAGCGCAGACTCTGTCGTCGTGTCCGTAGGCGGCGATAAGGCTGCGGTCGAGGCCCACGTCGCGGGGCATAAGACCCGGTACGATCTCCAACTCGGCCGAGAGGAAGTCCTCCTCGGTTATTCCGTATTTCTCGTTTAGTATGGAGAGGCCGTTAAGCTTGAATCTGTCGCTCGCTTCCGTGTCGTCAACGGGACACGAGCCGATGATAACGCTAAGGTTTTCGCCGGTTATCGCCTGATTCAGAGGAAGCTGGCCCTGCTTCGCTGCAAGATG
>CACXBO010000009.1 GCA_902765975.1 Oscillospiraceae bacterium | reverse complement strand
TTTTTTGTATTCAAAACGAATTGAAGGGCGGGAAAACCCGCCCTTTTTTATAAGAGGGTGACATTATGTCCGATACGATAGCCGCGATAGCGACGGGAGATAAAAAAAGCGCGATAGGTATAGTCCGCATTTCCGGCGACGGCGCGCTGAACGCACTTTTCAGCGTGTTCAGACCCAAAAGCGTGAGAGCGGAGGATATGGAGGCGGGAAGGCTCTATTACGGAGAACTGAAGGACGCCTCCGGAGAGACGGTCGACCTCTGTCTTGCGACCATTTCAAAAGCGCCAAGGAGCTATACGGGCGAGGATACCGCCGAGCTGCACTGCCACGGAAGTCCCGTTATCTTAGCCGAGGCGCTGAGGGCTCTGTTCAAAGCGGGAGCTCGTCAGGCAGAGGCAGGCGAATTTACAAAGCGCGCATTTCTGAACGGGAAGCTCGATCTGACTGGCGCTGAGGCTGTCGCAGATATGATAGACGCGGAGAGTCCCCTCGCGGCTAAAAACGCTGTACTGCAGCTCTCCGGTGCGGTTTTTGCGAGAGCGGAGGCGATATACGACGCTCTCGTTGCGATATCCTCGCATTTTCAGGCGACCGTCGACTTCCCGGACGACGGCGTCGAGGATTTCCGGCTTGAGGAGTACCGCGGGACGCTGACGTCTGCAAGAGACGAGCTAAACCGTCTCGCTTCCACCTACGAGAGAGGCAGATTTATACGCGGCGGTCTTCCCTGCGCCATAGTGGGCAGACCGAACGCCGGCAAGTCGAGCCTCTTCAACGCTCTTCTCGGATATGAGAGGGCGATAGTCACTCCCGTGGCGGGAACTACGAGGGACGCTCTGAGCGAGAGCCTTACGGTCGGCGGAATGACGCTCAGAATATCGGACACGGCCGGGTTGCGCGACGCCTCCGACTTTATCGAGGCGGAGGGCATAAGGCGAGCCGAGGCGGCGGCGGACGCAGCCCGCCTCGTTATAGGGGTTTTCGACGGCTCTCAGGCTCTTACGCCGGAGGATGAGAGGACGATGAGGGCTATGGAGAGCGCGCCCGTGAGCATAGCCGGGCTGAATAAATCCGACCTGCCAAAGCTTTCCGATATGCCTGGCGCGGTACGGGTCTCCGCAAAAACCGGAGAGGGGATAGATGCGCTGACGGAGCGGATAAAAGCTGCCCTTGAGCCATACAGCGGAGAGAGCGGCGCTCTTCTGACGAACGAAAGGCATCTGAGACACATTGAAAACGCAGCCTCAGCCCTTGCCTCCGCGATAACTGCTGTCGAACTCGGCGCGACGCCGGACGCGGTCCTGACGGTGCTCGAGGAGGCGCAGTCCGCCCTCGCCTCACTGATGGGCAAAAACCTCAGAGACGACGTCGTGAACGACATCTTTTCCCGCTTCTGCGTCGGAAAGTAGCGGCGTGTTTTTTATGCCGCTGTCAAGTTGACGAATAATTTTCTTTATCACATTAAATCGGCATTGAAAACGATGAAATTGAGCTGAGACGATTGACAAGAGCCTTCTGTTTATGCTAAATTTCACATAAAATACATATTAAATGAATTTATATACTCTGACCGCCGCCTTTTTTTGGCCCCGGTTCCTGTATAAAACGGAATCCAAAAAATGAAAAGGAGAATAAACATGAAAAAGACGCTTGCAATCGTTCTTGCCGTTATCATGTGCGTCGCTCTCTTCACCGGCTGCACCGAGAAGACCGACGGCAACGACACCGCAAAGAACAACACCTTCAAGATCGGCGCCAGCGGACCTCTCACCGGAGACGCCGCCATATACGGCACCGCAGTTATGAACGCTGCCAAGATCGCAGTTGACGAGATCAACGCCAAGGGCGGCTATCAGATCGAGTTCAACCCCCAGGACGACGAGGCTGACGGCGAGAAGGCCGTCAACGCCTACAACACCCTTATCGACTGGGGTATGCAGGTTATGTGCGGACCTGTGACCACCGGCTCCGCCATTGCCGCTTCCGCTGAGGCTTACAAGGGCCGCGTATTCTGCCTTACTCCCTCCGCCTCCTCCACCGACGTTACCGCCAACAAGGACAATATGTTCCAGCTCTGCTTCACCGACCCCAACCAGGGCACCGGCGCTGCTACTTATATGTCTGAGAATATGCCAGGCCACAAGATCGCCGTTATCTACAGAAACGACGACGCTTATTCCCAGGGCATCCGCGACACCTTCTATGCAGAGGCTCAGGCAAAGGGACTTGACATAGTCTACGAGGGCACCTTCACCAAGGATACTCAGACCGACTTCTCCGTTCAGCTCACCGCCGCTCAGGCCGCAGGCGCTGACCTTATGTTCCTCCCCATCTATTATCAGCCCGCTTCCGTCATCCTCACCCAGGCAAAGGCCATGAACTATGCTCCCACCTTCTTCGGAGTTGACGGTATGGACGGCATCCTCACCATGGAGGGCTTCGACACCTCCCTCGCCGAGGGCGTTATGCTCCTTACCCCGTTCGCTGCCGACGCTGACGACGAGATGACCAAGGCCTTCGTCGCCGAGTATGAGAAGCGCTACGGCGAGACTCCCAACCAGTTCGCCGCCGACGGCTACGACGTTATCTATGTTCTCTACAACGCCCTTCTCGATTCCGGCTGCACTCCCGATATGAGCGCCTCCGAGATCTGCGAGAAGCTTATCGCTCAGATCCAGACCATGAGCTACGACGGACTCACCGGCAAGGCCATGACCTGGGGCTCCAACGGCGAAGTCTCCAAGATGCCCGTTGCAGTCGTCATCAAGGACGGAGTTTACGTATCCGCCTGAGCTGCCGCGTAAAAAATCGTTAAATAAGGGCCGCTTGTTGGCGGCCCTTTTTCCCGCATTATAAAGAAAGCACAATCCAAGAGAAAGAGAGGCGCAAATATGGGATTTTTATCCTACCTGATAAGCGGCATAAGCCTCGGAAGCGTTTACGCCATTATCGCGCTAGGCTATACCATGGTCTACGGTATAGCAAAAATGCTTAACTTCGCCCACGGCGACGTTATCATGATAGGCGGCTATATGTCCTTCTGCGGTATGATGTACCTGGGAGTGAACGGATGGCTCGCCCTCGCGCTGGCGATGGTCGTCTGCACTGTCCTCGGCATACTCATTGAGGGGCTTGCATACCGCCCGCTCCGTCAGGCGGCGTCCCTCGCCGTTCTTATAACGGCGATAGGCGTAAGCTATTTTCTTCAAAACTCCGCCCTGCTCATCTTCGGCGCGACTCCGAAGGTGTATCAGCCTCTCATACCCCTTATGAACGCGGCTGGCGAGCCGAACGCTCTTAAGCTCTTCGGCGGTCAGCTCTCCATATCCTACATATCCCTCTTTACCATGCTGAGCTGCATCGTTATCATGATTGCTCTCACATGGTTTACGGGGCATACGAAGCTCGGCAAGGCGATGCGCGCCTGCTCGGAGGATAAGGACGCGGCGAGGCTTATGGGCATAAGCGTCGATAAGACCATATCCCTGACCTTTGCCATAGGCTCCGCCCTCGCTGCAGTCGCAGGAGTTCTGCTCTGCTCCTTTAACCCGACGCTTATGCCGACCACGGGCTCGATGCCCGGAATCCGCGCATTTACAGCCGCAGTTTTCGGAGGTATCGGCTCTATCCCCGGCGCGCTGCTCGGCGGACTTCTGATCGGCATCATCGAGGCTATGGCGAAGGCCTATATCTCGACTCAGCTCGCAAATTCCGTCGTCTTCGCAGTGCTCATCGTCGTTCTGCTTGTGCGTCCCGCCGGACTTCTGGGCAAACGCATGACTGAGAAAGTCTGAGGTGAGCGGTATGAACAAGCTGAAAAAGCACACCAAGGTCGATTTTGCGACTTACCTCGGCGTTATCGCCGCATGGGGACTCGTTATGCTGGCGCAGAGTCAGCACTGGCTAGGCCGCTCCACGATGGGACTTCTCGTTCCCATATGCTGCTACGTCGTAATGGCGATATCCCTTAACCTGACTGTCGGAATAATGGGCGAGCTCAGCCTCGGCCACGCCGGCTTTATGGGCGTCGGAGCCTTCACGGGCGTTATCGTTTCGCAGAGCCTTGCGGTCTCCGTCGCATCTCCCACCCTCCGCCTCGTCCTCGCGATGGTTATCGGAGCGGTGCTTGCGGGAATAACCGGATTCCTTATCGGAATCCCCGTCCTCCGCCTCCGCGGAGACTATCTTGCGATAGTGACTCTCGCCTTCGGCGAGATCATCAAGGAGCTCATCACCTGCCTCATCGTAGGTCACGACGAGAACGGGCTCCATATTGTATTCAACTACAACGGACTGAAGGGCGCCGACGACCTCAATATGACGCCCGCAGGGAAAATAATTATAAAGGGCGCGCAGGGCGCTACCGGAACTGAGACGATAGCGACCTTTACCGCGGGAGTCATACTGATCCTCGTAGCCCTCGTTATCGTGCTCAACCTTATCCACAGCCGCACAGGCCGCGCAGTCATGGCGCTCAGAGACAACCGCATAGCCGCGGAGAGCGTCGGTATTCCCGTCACAAGATATAAGATGACGGCCTTCGTGATCTCCGCAGCCATAGCAGGTTCGGCAGGCGCGCTTTACGGCCTCAACTACTCGAACCTCGTCGCCTCGAAATTCGACTTCAACACCTCGATACTCGTCCTCGTGTTCGTCGTCCTCGGCGGTCTCGGCAATATGTGGGGCTCGATAATCGCAGCCGTGGTTCTCTATGTTCTGCCCGAGGAGCTCAGAGCACTCGGAAATCTCCGTATGCTCATCTACGCGGTGGTGCTCATAGCCGTTATGCTCGGAACGAACAGCGCAGGGGGCAGAGCCCTCTTTGCAAAGCTTATCCCGCACAGAAAGAAAAGAGAGGAGGTCTGACAGTGGCGAGAGTAACATCCAAAAACGACAGCCCGCTCGTGCCGATGCCGTCGGACTCCTATATACCTCAGCGCGACCTGGGCAAAACTCCAATACTTGAGTGCAGGCATCTGGGTATCGACTTCGGCGGACTCACAGCCGTTAAGGATTTCAATATGACGATAGGCCGCACGGAGATAGCCGGACTCATCGGTCCGAACGGAGCGGGAAAGACCACAGTTTTTAACCTCCTGACGAAGGTCTATCAGCCGACCCGCGGCACCATTCTGCTGGACGGGCGTGACACACACGGCATGAACACCGTCCAGATAAACAGGGCGGGTATAGCCAGAACCTTCCAGAATATCAGGCTTTTTACGAATATGACGGTGCTCGATAACGTCCTTGTCGGTCTGCACCACGATATAAAATGCTCGCTTCCTGAGTCCATTCTCAGGCTGCCCCGCTTCTGGAGCGGAGAACGCATAGCCAAGGAGAGAGCCCTCGAGCTGCTTTCCATCTTCGATATGCAGGACCTCGCGGAGGTCAGCGCGGGCGCTCTGCCCTACGGAGCGCAGCGCAGACTTGAGATCGTCCGCGCACTCGCCACGAAGCCGAGCCTTCTCCTGCTCGACGAGCCTGCGGCGGGAATGAACCCCTCCGAGACCGGTGAGCTGATGGAGAATATCGTTAAAATACGCGATACCTTCGGCATCGCAATACTGCTGATCGAGCACGATATGAACCTCGTTATGGGAATCTGCGAGGGCATTGCCGTTCTGAACTTCGGTGAGATAATCGCCAAGGGCACTCCCGCCGATATACAGTCCAACCCGACTGTTATCGAGGCTTATCTCGGCAAGAGAAAGGAGGCCGCGGAATGAACACCATACTGAAGGTCGATAACGCGAACGTATATTACGGCGCGATCCACGCCATAAAGGGCATATCCTTCGAGGTAAACGAGGGCGAGATAGTAACGCTTATCGGAGCGAACGGAGCGGGAAAGACCACGACGCTCCAGACCGTTTCCGGCCTCTTGCGCTCTAAAACGGGAAGCATAGAATTCTGCGGCGAGGATATCAGCCGCGTTCAGGCGCATAAGATAGTTGAAAAGGGTCTTGCTCAGGTCCCCGAGGGAAGGCGCATTTTCGCACAGATGACCGTTCAGGAGAACCTTGAGATGGGCGCTTACACCTCTCCCGCCGATATGGATAAGAACCTGGAACGCGTGTTTGAGCAGTTTCCGAGGCTCAAGGAGAGACGCAGACAGATAGGCGGCACCCTGTCGGGCGGCGAGCAGCAGATGCTCGCCATGGGCAGAGCATTGATGTGCTCCCCAAAGCTCATGATGCTCGACGAGCCGAGCATGGGTCTCGCGCCCATTCTCGTCGAGCAGATATTCGATATAATCAAGTCGCTCCATGAAAACGGCACGACGATACTTCTCGTCGAGCAGAACGCTCAGATGGCGCTCTCAGTCGCAGACAGAGCCTATGTTATGGAGACGGGCAAGATAACTCTTTCCGGGACCGGAAAGGAGCTCGCCGCGAGCGAAGCGGTAAAAAAAGCCTACCTCGGAGGCTGACGGAAAGCATAATAAGCGCCGGCTGCGGAAAAGACCGCGGCCGGCATTTTCTTTCCGCAAATTGTTTGTTGAAAATTAAACAAAATCGCCGTTTTTTTGATTTTAGCTCTTTTCTTATTTGTTGATTTAGTATATAATATAACGTGTATTGATATGGGGGATATCAATAAAACAAAGCAAATTTATCACAGAAGGGGTTATCGTATGGCTAAACTTAATGAAAAAGCTGTTCAGACTATCCTTGAGATCTGTGCGCGGCATAAGGACGAGAGAACGCCGCTCATGATGATCCTCAGCGATATTCAGAACGAATACGGCTATATTCCTCTCGAGGTACAGGAGATAGTATCTCAGGAGAC
>CACXBO010000008.1 GCA_902765975.1 Oscillospiraceae bacterium | reverse complement strand
TGTTTCTTCTCTTGCGCGTCATCATCGCGCCCTTAATTCTTGCCATTTTAAGAGTCCTCCTTATTTATACAGAATCATACGCTTGATAGCCGACTCGTTGGTCTTGTCGGCATAGGCTCCCTTGCGGAGGCTTCTCTTGCGTTTAGGGGTCTTTCCGTGTCCGTTAAGAAGGTGGCTCTTGAAAGCGTGTGCGCGCTTCACCTTGCCGTTCTTGGTGAGATTGAATCTCTTCTTTGCCCCGCTGTGGGTCTTGATCTTAGGCATTTTTAGTTCTCCTTCCGAATAATTGATTGCCGCAAGCGGCATTTGGTGTACTTACCTGTCTTTACTTGGACGATCTGGGGGAGAGGAACAAACTCATATTCCTGCCCTCAAGCTTTGGAGCCTTATCGACAGTCGCAAATTCCGCGCATCCGTCGGCAAACCTGTTGAGAAGCTCCTCGCCGATCTGGGTGTGAGCCATCTCACGACCGCGGAAACGTATTGTAACCTTAAGCCTGTCGCCGTCCTGCAGGAATTTTGAGCCGTTGCGCAGCTTGGTGTTGAAATCGTTGTCGCCGATGCCGGGAGACATTCTTATCTCCTTGACCTCGATGATGCGCTGGTTTTTCTTTGCCTCGCGCTCGCGCTTAGCCTGCTCGAAACGGTATTTGCCGTAATCCATAAGGCGGCAGACGGGAGGAACTGCGTTGGGGGAGATCTTTACGAGATCGAGACCCCTTTCGGTGGCGATCTCAAGGGCTGCCTCGGCGCTCATAATGCCGAGCTGAGCTCCGTCTTCACCTATAAGACGGACTTCCTTGTCTATTATCTCCTCGTTTAATTCATGGTCCAAAGTAGCGATCGTAAAACACCTCCAAGTATAGTTGAAAGCCAAAAAAATGGCGCAGACACCGGAAGGTATCCACGCACCACGGTAAGACCAGATAAGGTCTTAAGCTCAGTGTTGACCTCTGCGCGACATTTCGGCAGGGTGCGGAAAGCCTTCCTTCTTCTTTGTACCGACGTAGTATATCAAATGGAAACCTGTTTGTCAATATTTTATTTGCAAATTTTTTATCATATGGTATAATCTCCTCATTGAATTTAAGAGGTGGAATATGGGAAAAAAGTACCGGGGACGGCCGCTCAGCATTTTTATATCCTTTTTCAAGCCGCATAAGAAGATGTTTATTATCGATATGCTCTGTGCCTTCGGAGTAAGCATAATAGACCTCGTTTTCCCCATAGTATCGCGCAGAAGCATGCAGACCTATCTTCCTGAAAAGCTTTTCGGCGCGTTTTTCACAGTTATCGCGATACTTATCGCAGCGTATCTCCTGAAGGCTGTGCTTTATTATATCATAACCGTTATGGGACACTATATGGGCGTGCTGATAGAGGCTGATATGAGGCGCGAGGTCTTTACACATATCGAGAGCCTCAGCTTTTCCTTCTTCGATAAGAACAGGACCGGAGCGCTGATGAGCCGCGTTACGAACGATCTTTTTGATATAACCGAGCTTTCGCATCACGGACCGGAGAATATCATAATCTGCTCGCTGACTCTCGCAGGTTCGCTGATCGTAATGTTTTTCATAAGATGGGAGCTGGCGCTTGTCGTAGCCGTCGCTCTTCCCGCGCTTATCGTTTTCACTCTGCTCCAGAGGAAGAGAATGCAGAACGCCAGCAAGGACGTCAGAAAGAAGACCGCGGAGATAAACGCGGCTATTGAGAGCGGCATAAGCGGAGTCCGAACGGCGAAGGCATTTGCGAACGAGGAAGAGGAAAAGAGAAAATTCGACCGTGCAAACGGACTTTTTAAGATAGCAAAGCACGATTTCTATAAGGCAATGGGTATGTTTCAGAGCGGAATGGAGTTTTCAACAGGCGCCCTGCAGGTACTTGTTATCGGAGTGGGAGGACTTCTCATAATGCTCGGGAAAATGGACTACATAGACCTGATCACCTTTACGCTTTACGTTTCCGCATTTCTCTCGCCTCTTAGAAAGCTCGTCATGTTCATGGAGCAGTATACTCAGGGGATGGCGGGCTTCGAGCGTTTTATTGAATTAATGCAGACTGAGCCGGAGATAAAGGACTCGGAGAACGCAGTGAAGCTCGAAAGCGTTTCCGGGGATATACGCTATGAAAACGTGTCTTTTGCTTATTCCGACGGCACGGAGGTGCTTAAAAACGTCAGTATAGATATTCCGCACGGAACAAGCCTCGCGGTCGTCGGACCGTCAGGCGGCGGAAAGACGACGCTTTGCCATCTCCTGCCGAGGTTTTATGACGTGACGGGCGGGAAAATCACCGTAGACGGCGTCGATATAAGGGATATAACGCAGGAGAGCCTGAGACGCAATATCGGCATTATACAGCAGGACGTCTTTATGTTCGCCGGAACGGTCAGAGATAACATCCGATACGGAAGGCCGGACGCAACTGACGAAGAGGTCGTTGAGGCGGCAAAACGCGCCGAGATACACGCCGAGATCATGGAGATGCCCGACGGATATGACACGTATATAGGCGAGCGCGGAGTAATGCTCTCCGGCGGTCAGAAGCAGAGGCTTTCCATAGCGCGCGTATTCTTAAAGGATCCGCCTATCCTTATACTTGACGAGGCTACGAGCGCTCTCGACAGTATCACAGAGGGACGAATACAGGCGAGCCTCGACCGCCTTTCAAAGGGCAGAACGAGCATAATAATAGCGCACCGTCTCTCAACGGTGCGCGGAGCCGACAGAATAGCTGTCATAGACTCGGAGAAAATAATCGAAGAGGGAAGCCATACGGAGCTAATGAAAAAAGACGGAGCCTACGCGGGACTTGTAAAAGCCCAGAAGCTCGGAGAATAAAGATCAACGTCCCGGATCAAAGCGATCCGGGACGTATTTTTACTCAACTATCATTTCGCCGACTGTGTAGATATCGCCCGCACCGACGGTGAGGATTATATCGCCGGGCCGCGCCTCTTTTTTAAGAGCCTCAGCAAGCTCGGAGAAGGTGGGACAGAAAACGCTGCCGGGGAGCTTTTTTTGAAGATCGGCGGATGAAATACCGATGGTGTTCTGTTCTCTGGCGGCGTAGATTTCAGCAAGAAAGACCTTGTCGCACCGGGAAAGCTCCTTGACAAAATCTGAAAACAGAGCCTTTGTCCTTGTGTAGGTATGGGGCTGAAAGGCAATGATAACGCGATTCTGCCTCAGAGGCAAGACTGCGTCGATAAGAGCCTT
>CACXBO010000007.1 GCA_902765975.1 Oscillospiraceae bacterium | reverse complement strand
TGAAGTAGATTTTGGTTATTTCTCTTGTCTACTTCAGGAGGATCATATCACATATGATGCGGGATAATTTTTTACCAAACGACAACCGTCGTCCATATCGGGATATTGTCGTACATCCACTGCACGTCCTCATTGTACATTCTCATACAGCCGAGGCTCACAGGAAATCCGATGCTCGGGTCCTTGACCTCATCTGTTCCGTGATACAGAAGCCTGGAGTGGAATGCATAGCCTCCCTGATAGAAGTTGACTATCGGCTTTACATCGTATTTTGTCTTGTACCAGCCGGGCTGCTTGCCGAAAACCTTGAACACTCCGACGGGAGTTACAGAACCGGGCCTGCCCGTTCCTACGATGAACTCCTTAATAAGCTTCCAGTTGCCCTTGCTGCCAACGTAGATATTCGTGCGCTGGAAATGCCTGTTGACCCATATAAGATAGCCGGTCGAGCTCGTATAGCCCTTGTAATTCACGAAAACATGCTTTTCATACTGTGTGTAATCGTTATCAAGGGCGTATTGCAGTGTGTAATCTCCTTCATATTTATTGGAGATCCGCTCTACAACGGACTTATAATCAGTTGATAGATACTGAGTGAAATGTCCGCCCTTTACCTCGTCCTTCCCGTTCTCCTTGTGATGAAGCTCGAAGCCGACGATATAGGAATCTGGGGTATAGTCGGAAATAGGATAGTAAATCTCGAATTTATACTCGGAATGCTTTCCCGAAAGGATAATATCCTCTCTTCCCTCTTCTCCGCCGTTTTTATACCAAACGGCCGTACACTCAGTGCCGCGTTTGCCCCCGTCAATGTTGACTGTAACAACAAGCGGCTCGCCCTCTGTAAGACGCTCAGAGTGGTCGAAGGTGAGCTTGACCTTTGATATGCTGGTATCGTTCAGCTCTTTCTTTGCCTTGTCCCACACCCCCGCGTCGTCCATTTTTACGAACAGCGCTATGAATTCGGCGCGGGTCATTATTCTGTAAACGCCGAGTCTGTTTTCCTCCGGCTCGATGAAGCCCCTGTTAATAAGTCCGGCGACCTGCTCTCTCGCTTCGCCCTCAAGAAACGGAGAATCCTTGAGCCCATCGATGACGGAGGTATCCTCTTCTTCTCCTATCCCTGCCGCTGTCGCAAGCATTTGATAGCCCTTCAGCCGGGTGATCGTGCCCTTCAGGTTATCGCCGGAGTTGATAACGCCCCAGTTCATTGCGATTTTAACAAAGTACTTGGAACGGCTTCCGTCGATCTGACCGTCCGGAAAGGCGCAAAGATTCTTTACGATAACAGATATGGCCTCTTTCTTCGTTATCTCCCTGTCCGGGCGGACGTTTCCGCTGTCGTAGCCGGATATGTATCCTTTTTCAAGGGCTCGAAGCAGATATTCCTCATATTTATGACCGCTGATATCAGGATGAGCTTCGTCTGCAAGCGCAGCAGCTGCCGAGCAGAGAAGCAGAGCCGCAATCAGCGAAAGAACAATCAGGCGCTTTATCAAATTCAAGTTGACCGCCTCCGAAACTTAGTTTAATTTAGATAATATGCCAGAAACGGTAGTTCGTCAAGAAATAAATTGTAATTTGACCGCGAGATATGGTATAATATTGAAAATAATCCTAAGCGTTTATTCCGGAGGCAATAATGGACGAGATCATCAAAATACTTGCTTCAGAGCTTGGTGCAACAGAAGAGCATGTAAAGAACGTTATCTCTCTTTTGGACGAGGGCAACACCATACCTTTTATCGCTCGATACAGAAAAGAGCAGCACGGAGCAATGGACGACACAGCGCTCCGCACTCTTGAGACACGTCTTGCCTACCTTAGGGGGCTTAATGAGCGGAGGGAGACGATAATAGGCTCAATCGAAGAGCAGGGAAAGCTCACGGACGAGCTTAGATACCAGATCGGGCAGGCGAAAACGCTTGCTGAGCTTGAGGATCTTTACCGTCCGTATAAGCAAAAGCGCAGGACGAGAGCAACGGTTGCAAAAGAGAAGGGTCTCGAACCACTTGCCGTGCTGCTGTTCTCTCAAAAGCGAGACCTGCCCTCTCCCGCTGAGCTCGCTGCGGACTACATTGACGCTGAGAAGGGCGTCGATACCGTTGAAGACGCGCTCCAGGGCGCATCCGATATAATTGCCGAAATGCTCTCAGACGACGCGGAGCTTAGGAAAAAGCTTCGTGAGTTCATAAAGAAAAACGCGTTGATCCGTTCGGTAAACGCAACTGACGAGGACAGCGTCTACAGGATATACTACGATTTCACCCAGGCTCTCTCAAGGATGGCGGGGCATCAGGTACTCGCGGTAAACCGGGGTGAGAAGGAGAAAATGCTCAAGGTAAGCCTTGAAGCCGACCATGATCGGGCTATGAGCATTATTTATAAATATGCTGTCACTCCCGCGACACCGTCGTCTGAATTTATCAAATCCGCCGCTCTCGACGCATACGACAGACTCATTTTTCCGTCTCTTGAGCGAGAGACGCGTTCTGAACTGACGGATATGGCAAACGAGGGCGCGATAGGTCAGTTTGCCCTCAATCTCCGTCCGCTGCTTATGCAGCCGCCTGTCAAGGGTAAGGTCACTATGGGTCTTGATCCGGGCTACAGGATGGGCTGCAAGGTCGCCGTCGTCGACGGAACAGGAAAGGTCCTCGATACTGCCGTCGTATATCCGACTTACGGAGAGCGGCAGCGTGAGGAATGCATCGTCAAATTAGGCGCTCTCATAAGAAAGCACGGCGTCGAGCATATTGCTATCGGAAACGGCACTGCAAGCCGCGAAACAGAGGATATGGCTGTTGAGCTTATTCGCCGCGAAAACGAAAATGGCGCGCATCTCAGCTATATGATAGTCTCCGAGGCGGGAGCGAGCGTCTACTCTGCCTCAAAGCTCGGAGCCGAGGAATTCCCTCAGTACGACGTCAATCTGAGATCCGCCGTTTCAATAGCAAGAAGGCTTCAGGACCCTCTCGCCGAGCTTGTCAAAATCGAGCCTAAGGCAATCGGAGTCGGCCAGTATCAGCACGATATGCCGCAAAAGAGGCTTGAAGAGGCTCTCGACGGAGTTGTTGAGGACTGCGTCAATTCAGTCGGCGTCGACGTAAATACCGCTTCTCCATCGCTTCTCACAAGGGTGGCTGGTCTTAATTCCACTACCGCGAAAAATCTCGTTAAGTACCGTGAGGAGAACGGCGAATTCTCATCCCGCTCCGGCATAAAAAAGGTCCCGAAGCTTGGTCCGAAGGCGTTTGAGCAGTGCGCGGGCTTTCTGAGAGTTCCCGGATCGAAGAACATTCTTGACAGTACTGCCGTACATCCCGAGAGCTATGACGCGGCGATGAAGCTGCTTGAACTGACGGGCTTCACGCTTAAAGACGTCGCCGGCGGCTTGATCTCCTCCCTGCCTTCAAACGCCGACCGGCTCGGCCGCTCAGAGCTTGCGGAACAGATAGGAGTTGGGCTTCCCACGCTGAACGATATAATCGCCGAGCTGATCAAACCCGGAAGGGATATTCGCGACAGCCTGCCAAAACCCGTACTGCGTACCGACGTGCTTGACGTTTCTGATCTCAAGGAGGGCATGAAGCTCACGGGAACCGTCAGAAATGTTATCGACTTTGGCGCGTTCGTCGATATCGGAGTGCATCAGGACGGGCTCGTGCATATTTCGGAGATAGCCGACAGATTTATCAGGCACCCCTCCGAGGTACTCAGCGTCGGAGACGTTGTCGACGTAGTCGTTTTAGGTGTAGACGAAAAGAAAAAGCGCATAAGTCTTTCAATTAAAAAAGCAAAGGGCTGATTCGTATGGATATCAGAGTAAAGATATTCTGCAAGCTCTGCGACAGGCTTGCAAAGAAAATAGGAGCTGGGCTTGAAATGCCGAGCGACATTGAATACGTTACCGGTCTGCGGTACGGCGGCGCTATTGAAAACTACCTGCACGTCGCTTATCC
>CACXBO010000006.1 GCA_902765975.1 Oscillospiraceae bacterium | reverse complement strand
ATAATTGTGCTTGCTGTCTTCTCAACGAATTCAGCGGTGAATTCCATGTCCTCAGCGCCCATGGTAAGGTTCTTAAGGCTCTCGGCGTCGTAAGTCACGCCGTCCTTTACCCAGCCGGTGAAGTTAAATCCGGCTTCGGCAACGACTTCAGGAGCAGTGACGTCGGTGAGCTTTGCTCCCGTCTCAACCTCGAACTCGACCTGAGCGGAGGGGTCTGCAAGATGTCCGCCCTCTCCCAAGATGAAGGTGACCGTCTGCTTCGTGGGATTGAATTTCGCTGTGTAGGTCTTGGCTGCGTCGGGATAGGTGGCGGTTGCGAAATCAAGCTTCGTGTCGCCGTCATACCAGCCGTCGAACTCATAGCCTGCGAGAGCCTCAGGATCGCCCGGGTCCTCGATCGCCTCGCCAACGTTGCCGGTCTTCTTCGCGAACTCTTCGCCGTTTGCTATAAAGGTCACGGTTACCTGGTTGGCATCCCATACAGCCTCAAGGTTTACAACTCCGTCAGCCGCAAGCGTAAGATTGATAACGAACTCGCCGTCAGAGAAAAGTCTGGTCTGGGCTGCGCCCTCGTCTATTATTCTCCAGCCCTTGACGGTGCTGCCTTCCTTGGTCCATCCAAGTTTCGCAAGCGTGTCAAGCTGCTTGGAAACGTTATAGTAAAAGTCTTCCTGTTCCGCGGTATTGTCTCCGTCGTGGAAGACTACCTTATAGGAATTGAGCTTCCATGTCGCGTCAATATAGAGTATTTCTCCGGCGGCAGGGAACTTTACTTTGCTCAGATCCTGCTCCTCGGCATACTGTTCGGAGGCGGGTACCCAACCGGTGAAGGTATACCCCTCTCTCTCGGGAACCTCCGGAATGTCAGAAGCGGCAAGAGCGGATTTTGGAGTACTATTCAGTTCCGTATTCGGAGTCGCTCCGTCGTTGAATCTGAAAACTATATATGCTTTGTCCTTTGCTACGTAACGGGCGGTGAAGGTCTCATCCGCTGTTCCCATAACGTAGGTTTTGATGGTTTCCTCGTCGAACTGTCTACCGTCAGATGACGTCCAGCCGGCAAAGACATAGTCATCGTTTGTAACTTTGACAGTCGGTATCTGGCTTATGTACAAATACAGCTCGCCATCGGTGGAAACTTTCTCGGCAGGCGTATACTGCTGGCTTTCTGTATCCACTCCGCCAACCACTATTGTTCCCTTGTCGCCTGCTGTGAACGTTACGCTATGCTCTAACGCTGTCCAAATAGCATAGACCGTTGTTGTGTCGGCGGGATACTTGGCATTTTCTTTGAATAATTCCTCGCCTCTGCCGTCTTTCTGCGTGTTCCACTGCACGAACGTATAGCCCGCACGGTCCGCCACGGGAACGGTGAGGTCGTCGCCCATTTTTCCGGGAGCGGTGGTATAGGTGTATTCCCCGCCTGCCTTTCCACCGTTTCCGATGAAGGTAACGGTTATGTCATCTTTTTCCTGCCAAACGGCATTGAATCTTACGGTGCTGCCAATCTCAACCTCGGGAACAGAAACCGCTTCGTTTCCGCCTTCGTCTGTCCAGCCCTTGAGAGCGAAGCCGGGCTTTTCGGGAATATTATCTCCGAGAAGACTTGCTAAGCTGGATCCGATTTTGGCGCTCGTCGTAAATTCTCGGTTGCCGTCAAATCCCGCACCCTCTCCGGCGTCAAAGATAACGGTTACCTGAGCTTCATCTTTGCTCATCCATTTCTCGGTAAGCGTTACGTCGCTGTCAGGCATTGTGAAACTGCCGCCGGGGTTTACGGTCTTCTCAACTTCTTTCCCGTCAACCACTTCGGTATAAGTCCAACCGATGAAAACATAGTTCGCCCTTGATGCGACGGGGTCGGTCCTCGTTGCTTCAACCTTATAGCCTGCAACGTAGCGGATACTATCCGTCAACGAATTAGATCCATCCTCGGTAGCATAGGTCAGCTCGTGGAATCCGGTTATTTTAACGCTGGTGTTGACGTGGCTGCTTGCACCGAAGTGCTTTGGCACAACATCCGTACTGCCTCTATCGAGAGAATCTATCATATCATATTCGAAATTATAGGTGCCGTTCTTGCTTACAGTGAGCGGGAAGGAACAAGTCGGGACTGAAAGTCCACCCGATGGTGCAACACTTTCCGTAATATTGACTTTATTGGAATTTGTCGCATACGTTGTGTCCCCGTATACGAGCACGTCACCGTCTTGAGTGCCCATATACGTGATTCCGCTTACCTCATCTTTGCCCTTTACGATATTGAAATCGTAGGTCGTCCTTGCCTCTACGGTAAGTATGAGCTTATTATTTTGAGGATCGGGTCTTACGACGTATGTCGGATCCGGTCTCGGGTCGTCCATATAGTAAACTTCAGGAACAACGACATTACCATGTTCATCCTTATTCCTTATCGGATCTATAAACGGAGCATTTGCCACTATAATTGCCGGGGCCTTTTTATAAACCGCCGGGTCATCATCATAATGCCATTCGCCATCTTTAAAGCCATTGGATGTCGACGCGATTCGGTACATGTAGATGGTTATGGACTTAAGTGGAGCGCTCCGTTCACCTTCTGAGATGTCGAAAGCGTTCGCACTGATGCTCTTTGCATTTCCCGGAATTTCAACTGCCTCAAAAAACTGAGATTTTCCTCCGAATGCAAACTGATTTATTACTTCAACCGATTCAGGCAATTCAAGAACCCTTGTACGTGAGTTTGCAAAAGCGTAGCTTTTGAATTTTTTTATGTTTGTATCCTTAAGTCTGAGCTCTCTTATGTGAACGCCGCTGAAAGCGCTGCCTCCGATAATCTCAACCGATTTCGGAATGCTGATGCTGTGGAACAGCGGTACTGAAACACTATTTCCATTTTCGTCCACAATGTTCAAGTTCAAGAGCTTGTTGCCGACGCCGACGGTGGTTATTGTAACCCCGGCAGCACCTTCCATTGCATCTCCGTTTTCGTCTGCCTGATAGATTGTCCCGGGAATCTGAAGCTCATAATATTTGGCATTACCGAGGGTCTTTTCCTCTCCCCCCTTTAACGCTTCATAGTCTTCACCGGCATAGGCTATAAGAGTTCCGTTCTCGCTGTAGATCCACTTTCTCCCGTGCTCGTCAACTCCGAGCTTTCCTTCCGGGCCGGTGGTGTTAGGGCTTTCGGTAGAATCACCCATCCAGTGGAACTGCGTGAAATACAAGCCCCAGGGATAGTACTCACCGAGTTTACCTTTGGCTTCCTCGCCGTATTTATCCGGCTTAGCTGTTGAAGGGAGATAGACGTTCTCCAATGTTTTCTCGTCTATACTTGAGAAAGCGTCGCTTGTAATTTTCGTGACCGGATTTCCGCCCTCTCGTCCGATCGTCAAGGTCGTAAGGTGCATCATTAACTGGAACGCATTGCTCTGAACCTTGGTCACGTTAGGAAGCTCAAGCGTTTCTATTCCGGCGAGCGCAAAAGCCTTCTGCTTAAGCTCTGTAACGCTCTCGGGGAAATTAAAAAGTTTCTTAAGGCTTGGAGTGGAGAACGTATAAGCTCCAACGCTGGTACCTATGTTCACTCCGTTATCAAAGGTTATTGTTTTAAGAATCCCGTAAGCAGGATAGCGGTTGAATGCGCAGGGGTATATGCCCTTTACCGCTACTCCGTCGATAGAAGCCGGAATAGTGAGCTCTCCGGTCTCATGATTCCAGTATCCAGTATAGTCATTGTTATCGCAGTCGTCCTTAAGACCGACTATAACGCCTGTGGTATAGTTGAATATGAATGGGTAGTCTGCATCGCTTTCTGCATGATCATTATATGCTGCGTCCTTGCCCCATACCTGCTTGGATTTCGGATATGAAAATCCCGTAAAGTTAATATCACCCGGGGCATGCCCAACGTATTCAAACGTAACAGAGCTGCCGGAGCTTTTTGCGGAGAAGCAGAGCAAACCCATAGTGGTTACGCTCGAGGGGATCTTGACCGTATAACCTTCCGCGAAGTCTGCCTGCGCAAAAGCATACTGCCCTATCGTCGTTAGACCTTCCGGAAATGATACGTTCGTTACGCCGTTTGACGCGAAGGCATACTCTCCAATTTCTGTTACAGCGGTACCGCTTAGGTCCACCGTCTTGATTTTGCAGTTATAAAACGCCCTCGTCTCAATCTTCTCAAGCGAAGAGGGGAATGTGGCATCTGTAAGATTTAAACAGCCTGCAAACGCCGACTCTCCGATTGATATAACACCATCCTCGATCGTCAGATTTTTAAGATTGCTTATGCCGTTAAAGGCCTCTTTGTCGATTCGTGTGATCGTATAGGTATTGCCGTCAGCTGCTACGACTGAAGCCGGAATACTTATCGTTCCCTCGTGATCTTTTCCTAAAGAAGCCGTGTTCAGGGTAGCGGTTCCCGACTCCCCGTTTTGCTCCAAGTAAAACGACCATGTATTAACTCCTTCTCCTAATGTTGCACGGACTCCCCTTCCTGTAACTCCTTCTGCTTTCGCAGACTGAGTTACTGCGGGAAGTATGCTCAGGCACATAACGACCGCGAGCAGCAGCGCAAGAGAGCGCTTTAGATTAATACTTTTTTTCATTCTCTTTTCTCTTCTCCTTTTCTGAGTTAGAGTTAAATTTTCGGTGCAATTGCTTTTCATTTTGTTTTTGCAATTCATCTCCTTTTCGACCGTCTGCTCTCTCGCCTCAGTCGATTAATCAGCCTTACCGCGGCGCGGGCGGAAGCCGCGGCTTAACCCGAGGGGCAGGTCAATTATCGCAGAAGCAGAGCGCGTAAAGCGTCGTTTTTCGGGGAAATTAAAAAATAATTACGCTTTAAGAGCCTTCGGCATTTTTTATATTGAGACTCGCGCAGGCGCGCGAACCTATACACTATATTTGTAACATAAATATGGTCGCATGTCAATCTTAGCATATGGTAAAAAATGCACAAAAATGGGAGGATTGTGTGAAAGCATTCCTCCCATTTGCTCATTCAAAATACCTTACAGCGGATCGGAAAAGACCCATTTCGTAGTTTCCCGCCACGTTTTTATACAGTCCTCCGACTCTTTCGGAATGCCCCATTTTGCCGAACACCCTT
>CACXBO010000005.1 GCA_902765975.1 Oscillospiraceae bacterium | reverse complement strand
TAGTCCGCCGCGACCCGATGAGCATGCGTCCCTTCATCGGCTACCACGTTGCCGACTATTGGCAGCACTGGATCGATATGGGCAAGACCGTTTCCAATCTCCCGAAGATATTCCACGTCAACTGGTTCCGCACCGACGACGAGGGCCACTTCCTCTGGCCGGGCTTCGGCGATAATATGCGCGTCGTAGAGTGGATCATCAAGCGCGTGAGAGGCGAGGTCGACGCTGTCGAGACCGCTATCGGCTATATGCCCAAGCCCGAGGATATAAACCTCGAGGGCATCGAGGACGAGGTCAGCGAGGATACCCTCAAGGATCTCCTCTCCGTCGACGTCGACGTTTGGAAGAAGGAGGCCGCAGATATCGAGGCGTTCTTCAATCAGGTCGGCGAAGGCAAGCTTCCGAAGGAGCTTGCGGAGAACCTCGAAACTCTTAAGAAGAACCTCGGCGAGTGATTTACTAATACGAAAAGGGCCGCGTCAAGTGACGCGGTCCTTTTTGCAGCCAAAGGCTAAGGAAATTATTGTAATTACCGCCGTTTGCTGGTATAATTTACGCAAATAAACCAATTCGGAGGCAGATATGGCGATCATAATGAAGGGCGCGGAGGCGGCGAGGGCGATTGCCGGGGATGTCGCAGTCAGAACTGAAAAGCTGCGCGAGCGGGGAATAGCTCCGACGCTTGCAATAGTCCGGGTCGGTGAGAACGACGCGGACGTATATTACGAGAGGGCTGCTATGCGCCGCTGCGACGCCGTCGGCATAGACGTCAGGAACGTGCCGCTGCGCGAAAACGTAACGCAGGAGGAGCTGATAGCCGAGATAAAGGCTCTGAATGAGGACGACGGGGTCCACGGAGTCCTCATTTTCCGCCCGCTTCCGAGGCATATCTCGGATTCAGCCGTGAGAGCCGAGCTCAGCCCGGAAAAGGACGTAGACGGAATAACCGACGCTTCGCTCGGCGGAGTTTTTACCGGGAGCGGAAAGGGCTTTGCGCCCTGCACCGCCGAGAGCGTTATGGAGATACTGCGCTATTACGGGGTGGAGCTCGAGGGAAAGAGAGCCTGCGTTATAGGCCGAAGCCTCGTTATCGGTAAACCTGTAAGCCAGCTCCTTATGGCGGAAAACGCAACTGTGACCGTATGCCACAGAAAAACGCGCGATCTCAAGGAGGAGACACGCCGCGCAGATATCATAGTCTCATCCGCGGGAAAGGCCGGAACGGTCGGCATAGGCTGCGTCAGCCCGGGACAGGTCATAGTTGACGTGGGGATTAACACCGACGCGGAGGGAAAGATAGTTGGCGACGTGGACTTTTCCGACGTAGAGCCTTTTGTAAATGCGATTACTCCTGTGCCCGGAGGGGTCGGGGCGGTTACTACCGCCGTTCTTGCAAGGCACGTCTGCGAGGCGGCAGAGGGTAAAAGTGACAAAAAGGAAAAATAATATTGCATTATCCTGCAAATTTGATATAATATAGATAAACTCTGTAAGTATATTCTTAAAGAGAAAATGAAATAAGGAGGAACACACCATGTTTTGCCCGAAATGCGGCGAGAACCTTGAAGACGGCGCGAAGTTCTGCCCGTCCTGCGGAGCCGTTATCGAAGAGCCGACTCTCGAGACCGAGCCCGTTTACGAGGAGCCCGTCGAAGCCCCTGTATACGAGGAGCCCGCAGCCGACACCGGCTATACCCCCGCTCCCGAACCCGCGAAGAAGGGCTTTGCGATCAGCCCGAAGATCATCGCTATCGCAGCCGGAGCGCTTCTCGCGCTCATCCTTGTCGTAGTACTTCTCACGTCCGGCGGCGGAAGCGGAACATACACCTTTGTCGAGCCTCAGTTTTACGTGACCACCAATGATGAGACTGCCTACATAGTCAACGGAAACGGCAAGGTTCAGACCATCGAGTTCGACAGCCGCGTATATTCAACAACCAACGCCACCGGCAAGGTCGGCGCAGTTCATTCCGACGGCGTTCTCTATTGGTTCGATCAGAACACAAACAAGAAGGTCACCGAGGAGTGCGCAGGCTATTATGCCTTCTCCATGGACGGCAGCGTTCTCGTCTACACCCAGGAGGGTGACGACGGCTTTGATCTCTACATCTACAAGGGAGGCAAGTCCACCAAGATCGCTTCCGACATCTCCACCTCCAACCTCTGCATCTCTCCGAACGGCAGCGCCATCGGCTTCTGCACCTACGATTCCGAGGACAGCGAGTACAAGGGCTACGTCTACGACGGCAAGATCCATGAGCTTGGCAAGAACAAGGTTCCCGTTGCCGTAACCAATGGCGCAAGCCTCGTTTATCTCAAGAAGGAAGGCGCTTTCTTCGTACAGAAGAAGTTCAACGAGGACTCCAGAGTGAAGCTTGCGGAGAGCGCTTCCGACATCTACTACAACATCGACCTCACCGAGGTGCTCGTATACGACGGCGAGAAGACCGTATACAGCGCCAACGGCGGCGAGAAGAAGACCGCGTTCAAGTATGATCCGAGCATTGTTACCCCGCTCAGAACCCTCAGAAACTATGCCGGCGGCGGCATCGTCTACGGCGTAAAGAGCTTCATCGGCAGCTATGCCTATAACGACGGCAAGCTTGTAAGGCTTAACCGCGACATGAGCACCACCTCCGTTGCAAAGGGCATCACAAGCGGACTTGTCCGTCTTGCCTCCGACGGAAAGACCGTTCTCTTCCAGAAGGACGATCAGATCAAGAAGGTAAACGGTGCCGCCAAGGAGCCGGAGTCCACCAAAATTATCGATGAGGTCGAGGGCTTCGTCTGCACCGAGGATGGCAAGACCATCTTCTACAGCGTTGACGGCGAGCTCTATTCCATCAAGGCCAGCGGCGGCAAGGGCACCAAGATCACCGATGAGTTTGAGGACGTCGACCTCTACAAGGGCACGACCCTTATTTACTCCTCCGACGACGTGCTCTATTCCAGCACCGGCGGCAAGGGTCAGAAGATGGCTTCCTTCGACGACGATATCTCCAGCGTTTCTGCAAGCGGCAAGGTCGTTATCGTAAAGCTCAAGGACGGCACCCGTCTCTACAGCACAAACGGCAAGACCTTCAAGGTCCTCTTTGAAGGCTGATATTTGTTTAAAACCTATCACTATCGCCCGCATTTAGCGGGCGATAGTTTTTTTATTCGCCCTATTGCACATTGACAGTCTGGACGGGGAAATGTTATTATATCATCGCATTAATGTATTAAAGCGAGGCTTGACCAGATGAATATTCCGGATTCTATTCTTTCCCCCGCCGAGCGAGTGGAGCTCAGGCTTAGAAAGCTCTTTGCCGAAAGCGGATACCGCCGCTACAGGATGGCGAGATTTGAGCCATACGATTTTTACTCAGCGCATATGGGCTTCCTGGGCGGCAGGATACTCACGTTCACGGACACAGACGGGCGGCTTATGGCGCTCAAGCCGGATGTAACTCTTTCGATAATCAAAAACTACCGCGGCGGAGAGGAAAAAGTATCCTACACCGAGAAGGTCTACAGGGATATCGGCTCGTCCGGCGAATTTTGCGAGATATCGGAGGCGGGCATAGAGCGCCTCGGAACCGTTGACGCAGAGGCGCAGAGAGAGGTGCTTGCTCTCGCAAAGGCGAGCCTGGAGCTTATTTCGCCGGATCATATACTTGACGTCGCCCACATCGGCTACGTTGCCGGGCTTCTGAAGGAGACGAAGGCAAAGAGCGCGGTCAAGGCGGAGCTTTTGAAGCTTGTGAAGACGAAGAACGTCGGAGGAGTAAGGTCTCTTGGACTGGACGCCGGGGTGAGCTCGGTATGGGAGTCTCTTGCAGAGCTTTACGGACCGGCAGAGAGCTTGTCTCAGTCTCTCGCCGATATGTCGCTGAACGGCGAGATGAGCGCGGCGGCTGCCGAGCTTGCGGGAGTTTCCGCGGGAGCGAACGTCGATTTTTCGATAATCAGGGATATGAATTATTATAACGGCCTCGTTTTCAAGGGGTACGTTCCGGGTGCGAGCGGGGCTGTTGTTTCCGGAGGACGGTACGACGGACTTGTAAAGAGCCTCGGAGGAAAGGGCGGAGCTATCGGCTTCGCAGTATATCTTGACAGTATAAACGGAGAAGAAGCATGATAAACGTAGCATTGCCGAAGGGAAGACTCGGCTCAAGCGCATATAAGCTTTTTGAAAAGCTGGGCTGCGGCCCAATAGAAGAGAATACGAGGAAGCTTAAATTCATAGAGGAGTCCGCGGGTCTGAGCTTCTTCTGGGTAAAGCCGTCCGATGTCGCAATCTACGTTGAGCGCGGCGCTGCAGACGTCGGAGTCTGCGGCAAGGACATACTGCTGGAGTCGGGAGCGGACGTGTTCGAGCTTCTTGACCTCGGAATAGGCAGATGCCGTATGTGCGTCGCAGGTTACGAGGGGAGAACTTACGATATGGAGAGACCTCTCAGAGTGGCTACAAAATTTCCGAATATAGCAAGAAGCTATTATTCCGGCAAGAGCAGGGATATAGATATAATAAAGCTTAACGGCTCGATAGAGCTCGCGCCGGTAATGGGGCTCTCCGACGTTATCGTGGACATAGTCGAGAGCGGCGCGACGCTGAGGGAAAACGGGCTTGCGCCTCTTGAAGAGGTTTGCCGAATAACGGCGAGGCTCGTTGCGAACAAGGTGAGCTATAAATTCAAAAATGTTGAGATAAAGCGGCTTACGGAGGCGCTGATATGATAAAAATCTTCAAATACGGAGAAATAGAACGAGAGGCGATATTTGCGCGCAAGGAGGCTGTGAAGGGCCTCGAGGGCATTGTCGCAGAGATAATAGAAAACGTGAAAAAGAGGGGCGACGCAGCTCTCTATGAGTACGCCGAGAAATTCGACGGCGGACTTCCCGGCGGGCTTGAGGTCACAGAGGCGGAGATAGACGAAGCGTTTTCAGCCGTTTCACCGGAGCTCATAGCCGTTATGCGCGAGGCGGAGGAAAATATAAGAGCCTTCCATTCAAGGCAGGTCTCAAAGGGCTTCGTTATGACGGAGAAGGAGGGCGTCATTCTTGGCCAGAGAGTAACTCCTATCGAAAAGGTCGGCATCTACGTTCCCGGCGGAACGGCGGCCTATCCGTCCACCGTGCTTATGAACGCCGTTCCTGCGAAAATAGCGGGCTGCGGCGAGATAGTGATGGCAACGCCGGCAAAGGCGGGAAAGATATCGCCCGCGATACTTGCGGCGGCACGTATAGCAGGCGTGACGCGAATATTCAAAACCGGCGGAGCTCAGGCGGTAGCCGCGCTTGCATACGGCACTGAGACTGTGCCGAAGGTCATGAAGATAGTCGGACCGGGCAACTCCTTCGTCGCTGAGGCGAAGAGACAGGTTTACGGTCTCGTCAGCATAGATATGATAGCCGGCCCGAGCGAGATACTCTGTGTCGCGGACGAAAAATCGGATCCCGCGCAGCTTGCCGCCGACCTTCTGAGCCAGGCGGAGCACAGCGAGGCGGCGTCCGCCGTTTTGGTAACCGATTCGGAGGAGCTTGCAAAGGGCGTTCAAAATGAGATAGAGCTCCAGCTCGCCGCTCTTCCTAGGTCTGAGATCGCCCGCGCCTCAATTGAGGATAACGGCAAGATCATTATCTGCCCCGATATCAAAACGGCGGTCGAGATATCAAACGAGATAGCCCCCGAACACCTTGAGCTATCGGTAGACGACCCGTTTTCCCTCCTGCCTCTTGTCAGAAACGCGGGCAGCGTATTTATGGGCAGATACTGCCCCGAGGCGCTCGGCGATTACTTTGCCGGTCCGAACCACACGCTTCCCACCGGCGGTACGGCGAAGTTCTCAAGTCCGCTCGGCGTTGAGGACTTCGTTAAGAGAAGCCAGTTTTCCTACTGGTCGAAGGACGCACTGAACTCGGCGTCGGAAAAGGTCGCGCTCTTCGCAAGGGCAGAGGGGCTTGAGGCGCACGCGAGAAGCGCCCTTTCGAGAGGTGAAAAATGACGAGGTTTATTTCCGAAAGGCTTTCTGGTCTTGAGCCCTACGTTCCTGGCGAGCAGCCGAGGGATATGAGCTACGTCAAGCTCAACACAAACGAGAATCCCTTTCCTCCGCCCGCGGAGGTCGTTGATGCGGCTTCACGCGAGGCAGGCAGGCTGAACCTTTATTCCGACCCGGAATGCCTTGAACTGAGGCGCGCAATAGCAGAGAGAGAGGGACTCTGTGCGGAGAACGTTCTGATAACGAACGGCTCGGACGAGGCGCTGAGCTTTCTGTTCTTTTCGCTCGCCGGAGGCTTTATATTCCCAAATCACACCTACGGGTTCTATAAGGTCTTCTGCGGACTTTACGGCGCGGACTGCGAGGAAGCTCCGCTTAGACCTGACTTTACGGTGGATACCGAGCAGTATATTAAAAGCCCTAAGAACGCCGTTATCGCCAATCCAAACGCGCCGACGGGCATCTTTCTGCCGCTCTCCGAGATAGAGCGCATACTGAGGTCGAGAGACGACAGGCTTGTTATCGTTGACGAGGCATATGTTGATTTCGGAGGCGAGAGCGCTGTGCGACTTATAGATAAATATGATAATCTTGCAGTCGTGCGCACGTTTTCAAAATCCCGTTCGCTTGCCGGAATGCGTCTCGGCTATATGCTCGCCTCACGCGAGCTTATCGCCGATATGGACGCAGTGCGCTGTTCGATAAACCCTTATAACCTTGACCGCGTCGCGCTTGCGGCGGGAAAGGCAAGCCTTGAGTGCGATGAATATTTCCGAGATAACCTCAAAACCGTTATAGAAAACAGAGATCACGCTGTT
>CACXBO010000004.1 GCA_902765975.1 Oscillospiraceae bacterium | reverse complement strand
GACGGCTCGGACATATACGTGCCTACAGAGGTGGCTACTACAAGCCTGGGATCCATCCAGGAGTACTTGTAGGTAAAGCCGTCGAGATACGAAGTATCGTGAGCGTAATACGACTTTATCGAGGTGGAGAAGGAGCTGTAAAGCTGTCCGCCGAGCGTGGAGTTTTGTCCTGTCAGGCTCGCGGAGCAGGGATCGTTGTATGCGAGGGCGACGCCCTTGTCTATGGTTATGGCGTCGCTGTAGCCGCCGCCGCTCGTTCCGCCAAGCTCTTTGGTCTTCTCTCCGACTCCGTAGAGCCTGCCTGAGTTTCCGTCCTTGGCGAAATTACCCTTGACAGCAAGGTCGGTTGTCGCGGTCCATGAGCCCTTGCCTGTGAATTTGAGAGTCGCCTGGCTTGCGTCGAACTCATGGGTCTGCGTGCTCAGCTCTTCGCCGTCGTCGTCGAGATAGATGAAATCGACAGGCTCCGGCTTGTATGTATCGAGCTTGACCTGCTCGCCGGTGGCGGTCTTGCTTCCGGCGTTTGCAGCGGTATCGGAATCCTTGACCTCGGCGGTCACGTCGACCGCCTCAAAGTCGTGGACAAGAGTCGCAAGGTTGTCGCCTGCGCCGGTTCCGGAGTTTGTCAGCGTTACGACCGCGCTGCCGGTCTTGAGCTCGCACTTGTCGTCGCCCTTGAGCTCTGTGAGTACTATGGCAAAATCGAGAGCCTCGTCGGATGCCGTCTGATCGTCGATGAGCTCGACGGTAACGGGAAGCTCCGTCACGTTACCGTAGAGCATAAGAGTGCCGGAGGCTGCGACGTAATCCCTGCCGGCCTTTGCCTTTCCGTCAACGGTGGAATACTGAACCGTTACGGGGCGCTCGCAGGAGCCCTCGCGACGAACGGCAACAACGGCCTTGCCCTCCGCCTTGTCGACTGAAACGGTCTCGACTGTGAAGCCCAGCTCGCTCGGTCCCGCCTCATTCATATCGTTAACATGGTAGAGCAGGGTCTCTGAACCCTCGCAAACCTCGCCGCCGTCGGCATAGGCTATCATGAAGGTCGCGCCCTCCATGCATTCCGCAGCCTCGTCGGTGTTTGCGTGTATGTGGATCTCCTTTTTCCACTCGCCCTCGGCGAAGGTCAGGGTGAATATCCAGCCTGAGTACATATCGTCGTCGATAAGATTGAGCGGAGAATAGGTTGGCTCGGGGTTGAGGAGTATGTCCTCGGGCATCGGCTCAAGGACCTCTTCTTCAGCCTTCTCGTAAACCACTCCGAAAACGGAATCGGTGCAGTATCTAACTCCGCCGAAGGTATATACGCAGCGGTAGTCAAACTTGCCGGAATCTAAATAATCGGCGTCCATACGCAGCTCAGCCTTGTCAGAATCGCCGATGTCTATCCATCTGCCGCCGTAAAGCGCCTGCCACTTATATGCCTCCGCCGCGCAGGAAAGCGTAAGCACATAGCCTTCGGCATCGGAGGCTGCGAGGACCTCCGCAACGCCCTTCTCAGGCTCAGCGGGCTTTCCGACCGGCTGATACCGAGCTATGGGAAGAGGATCCTCAACGTCTATCGTGAGGTCGTCGCCGCTCAGCGCATAGCCATAGAACGTGCTGCCGTCCTCATTTGGAACGAGGAGCGGCGAATACGTTATATAAGCCGTAGCTCTGCCGCGGGTTCCGCCGAGACGGTAAACCGTGACGACGGTGTCGTCGCCCTCGTTAACGTCAGCGGCAGTAGTATCAAAAGCGAAAGCGCCGTAGGGGTATTCCTCGTTCCACGTTTCGTCCACCTCGGTCTTATTGCCCTCGGCGTCGGTTATGGAAAAGGTCTCCTCGGACTCGGCCAGAGTCGCTGCTCCGCCCTCGTCCATGTATGCCATTGCGGGCTGTATGACCTGGAACGTCATTAGGACGCACAGGATCAGTGCAAGGGCTTTGGATAACGTTTTTGCCATAGTTTTTTCCTCCCTTTGATGATTTGGAGTCAAAATAAAATACCATGATACATTATAAACGACCGCGCTGATTATTTCAATGATTATTGTCGCTTTTGCCGAAAAAAAATAAAAGTCTGAGAAAAAAGCTCAGACTTTTAAAAAATCAGATTACCGCTTCAATAATTAAATGCTTTACGTCGGGCGACGAAGCTGATATTTTGCCTTTATGCGCCTCGACTACCGCCTTTGCTATCGAAAGCCCTATTCCGTAGCCGCTCTTTTCGCCTCTGGATGCGTCGCCCCGGTAGAATCTGTCGAACATAAGGGCGAGCTTTTCCTTGTCTATCGCAGTCTCCGTCTCGTTCGTGACCTTTATTCTCGCGCTGCGACCGGTCTTTTTAAGCTCAAGCGCTATCTCTCCGCCCTCGGGCGAATATTTAACGGCGTTGTCGAGCAGTATGCCGATAAGCTGCCTAACACTCTTCTCATCGCATACGGCGGAGATATTCGGCTCGATGCTTATCTTCAGTCTCTTGCCCTGCGACCTTGCAAGCCCCTCAAAGCCCTTTGCCGCCTCGGAGGCTACGTCGGACAGGGGCGTTTCTATCATCGTAAGCTTAAGCTCCTCCTCCATTTTTGAAAGGAATATCAAATCGTCGGTAAGCTGCGCCAGTCTTTTCGTTTGAGCCTTGATATCGCCCGTCCACTCGCTCTCGCCGCTCTCGAGCTCTATGACCTCGGCGTCGGCGTTTATTATGGAGATCGGCGTCTTTATCTCGTGACCTGCGTCGGTGATAAAGCGCCTCTGCTTTTCATAGCTCTCGCTTATGGGCTTCATCACCCTGCCGGCGGCAAGGAGGACTATGAGCAACACTGCCGCAAGCCCCGCCGCGCTTATAACGGCGCTTGAAACAAGAAAGCTCCTCGCGTTATCGAGAGACCTGCCCGCGTCGGTAAAGACAACGGTATCTCCGCGCAGCAGATACCTGTAATTTCCGATAAAGCCCCGCTCAGTTCCGCTTGAAACGGCGTTCTCCGCAAGCTTATAGGCCATTTCGGAGTCGACCGCCGCTATTCTTCCAAGGTCGCACGAGACGGGCTTGCCGCTCCCGTCGAGCTTTACGGAAAAGAACCGCGTTTCAAATCTTGTCTCCGGTCCGAAATCCCTCAGCTCACGCTTTTCGCGGAAAACAGGCTGTCGTTCCGTCTCCTCCTCTTTGGGCTGATCCGGGAAGCTGCCACCGTTTTCAGCGAGGATATCGAGTATCGTGTCGGCGTCCTTAATAACCGCGGAGTAGTTCAGCAGGTTTACCGAGACCATAATAATAACGAGCAGAAGAAAGAGGCTCATCATCGTTATAACAGTGAATTTTCGCTTCAGCTTTTTTATCATTTTCCCACCTCAAGGCAGTAGCCGGCGTTTCTGACCGCCTTTATCTTAACTCCTGAGCCGAGAGCGGCGAGCTTCTTCCTCAAATAGCTGAGATACACCCACACGACGTTGATATCCGCGTCGGTCTCGTAGCCCCAGACCCGGTCGAGGAACTTTTCCGCAGATATGAGAACGCCCGGGTCGCGCATCATGAGCTCCATCATTCCGAATTCCTTGCCGGCAAGGCGGAAGCTCCCGTTCGCAGAGCTAAGCTCGCAGGTGGCGACGTTCAAGGTCACGTCGCCGTACGTTAGGACTGAGCTGCCGCCGCTCTGCCTTACGCGGGTCATCGCCCTTATGCGTGCAAGAAGCTCCTGCGCGTCGAAGGGCTTCGTCAGATAGTCGTTCGCCCCCGTATCGAGGCCGAGCACCTTGTCCTCCGTCTGGCTCTTTGCCGTCAGAAGCAGGACGGGCACGCCGTTACCCTCTGCTCTAAGCCTTTCAAGCACCTCAAGCCCGTCCATTTT
>CACXBO010000003.1 GCA_902765975.1 Oscillospiraceae bacterium | reverse complement strand
TATGTCGGAGTAGTGCTCAACGTCGCCGCGGAAGGAGGGGACGTGTATATCCTCGCCGTCGAGGGTAAAATCGAGCTTTTCGAGTATGCGGCGCATCTCCGCCTCGGAGACGTCCGTTCCGAGCAGTCCGTTCACCTTATCGGGCTCGAGCTTAACGATCTTCTCAGCGGGAGGAGCGGGGAACACGTCCACGACCCCGTCGACGACCTCGCCGCAGCCTAAAAGCTCGACGAGCTCGCAGGCGCGGTTTACCGCCGCCATAGTGTTCATAACGTCAAGCCCCTTCTCAAAGCGCCCCGAGGAGTCGGTGCGGGTGCCGAGCGCGTTTGACGTGCGGCGAACGGAGGGGCCGGAGAAATTAGCCGCCTCGAAGAGAACGACTTCGGTATCTCCTATGATCTCGCTGTTCGCCCCGCCCATAACTCCGGCAACGCAGACGGGCTTCTTCTCGTCGCAGATGCAGAGCATGGAGGCGGCGAGCGCGTGAGGCTTTCCGTCGAGAGTGGTTATGCTCTCGCCCTCGCGCGCAGTGCGGACCACTATCCTGCCGCCCTCAACGCATGAAAAATCAAAGGCGTGCATCGGCTGACCGTATTCGAGCATAACGTAATTGGTTATGTCAACTATATTGGATATCGGTCTCACTCCGCTCGCTCTGAGCCTGCGGCGCATCCAGCGGGGACTGGGTCCGATCTTGACGTTTTTAACGACTCTCGCCGTGTATCTCGGGCAGAGGTCGGGGTTTTCGATAGTAACGCTCACATAGTCGGAGGCAGAGCCGCCGGAGCCCTTGACGACGGGGTCGTGGAGCTTCAGCTCCGAGCCGAAGGTAGCCGCCGCCTCGCGGGCAAGACCGATAACCGAGAGGCAGTCGGGTCTGTTCGGGGTTATCTCAAACTCGACGGCGGTATCGAAAGCGCCGATCAGCTCGCGGATATCCATACCGACCTTCGCGTCGGCCTCGGTTATTATCCAGATGCCGTCCTCTATGGCGTCGGGGAAGTCGTGGGTATCGAGACCGAGCTCGCCGAGAGAGCAGAGCATACCGAAGCTCTCGACGCCGCGCAGCCTGCCCTTCTCGATCTTCTTTCCGCCGGGCAGAAGGCTCTTGTGCATGGCAACGGGCACGAGATCGCCGGCGTGTACGTTCTGAGCGCCGGTAACTATCTGCACGGTCCCGTCGCCGACGTTCACCTGACAGACCCAGAGGTGATCGGAATCGGGGTGACGCTCTATAGCCTCGACCCTGCCGACAACAACGTTCTTTATCTCGTCGCGCATGGAGGAATAGGTCTCGACCTTTGAGCCGGAGAGAGTCATCGCCTCCGCAAATTCCTTATCGGTTATATGTCCGACGTCGGTGAATTCACCGAGCCATTCTCTTGAAAGTATCATCTCTCCACCTCCTTAAAACTGCTTCAGGAAACGAATATCGTTCTCGAAGATAAGGCGCATATCGCTTATGTTGAAGCGGCGCATGGCAAGCCTCTCGAGCCCGAAGCCGAAGGCCCAGCCGGAGTAGACCTCGGGATCGATGCCGCTCATCTTGAGCACCTTGGGATGCACCATACCCGCGCCGAGAAGCTCGATCCAGCCCTCGCCCTTGCAGACGCGGCATCCGACTCCGCCGCACTCGTGGCACTGAACGTCGACCTCGCAGGATGGCTCGGTGAAGGGGAAGTGATGCGGACGGAAGCGGGTCTTCGTGCCCTTTCCGTAAAGCCCCTCGATGACCGTGTTGAGCGTGCCCTTGAGATCGGCCATCGTTATGCCCTTGTCGATAACGAGCCCCTCTATCTGGTGGAACATCGGGCTGTGAGTCGCGTCGACCTCGTCCTTTCTGAAAACTCTGCCGGGCGCGACTATGCGGATGGGCAGCTCGTGAGTCTCCATAGCGTGAATCTGCATTCCGCTCGTTTGAGTACGCAGAAGCTGAGTGGAATCCTCGGTGAAATAGAAGGTATCGCCCCAGTCGCGGGCGGGATGCCCCTCGTCGGTGTTGAGCCTGTCGAAGTTATAAACGCTCTCCTCTATCTCGGGTCCCTCGAGCACCTCGAAGCCCATACCTATAAAAATATCCTTCATCTCGTCGAGAGCGATATACATCGGGTGCCTGTGCCCAAGCTCAGGCTTCTCGCCGGGGATTGTAACGTCAAGCGTCTCGGCCTCGAGCTTTGCCCTGAGCTGAAGCTCCTCGACGGCCTTTTTTGCCTCCGCAAGGCTCTCCTCGATAGCGGAGCGGACCTCGTTGGCGAGGGCGCCCATCTTCGGTCTCTCCTCCGCGCTGAGAGCGCCCATCTGCTTGAGTATGGCGGTAAGCTCTCCCTTTTTGCCGAGGTATTTAACCCTGAGCTCCTCAAGCTCGGCTGCGCCCTGCGCTCCGGTCAGAGCCTTCAGCGCCTCCTCGCGTATTTTCTGCAGTTTCTCTATCATATAATATCATCTCCGATACTTATTGTGAAATTCAAAGCGCTTCCGCCGGCGGCAAGCTGACGGACGGTGCGTCACATTTAAATAATATAATCTAAATTAAATAAAATGGCAAGAGCAAAGTTGCCCTTTGCACGGCGGCAAAAGAACAAAAATCGGCAAATTGACCGAGTATCGCCTTCAGAGCCAAATCTTTCGCCGAAAAAAACAAAAAAAGGGCTTGCAAAATGCGAGATAAGTAGTAAAATAGTCACATAGACATTGCCGTGTAAAAAATCGGTAACAAAAATGTAACTTTTTTTGTAAAACCCATTGACAACGGCTATGCCTCTATGCTAAAATGCCCTTATCGGAGGGTAATGCCTTCGATTGCCCGGTATCAACGCAAAGTGAGATTTTCGAAAATTCCCTCGCGCGGGAGATCCGTCGGGGTTTTGAGAGTCTTCATTATGTAAGTGTACGGCGGGGGCGATCAAAGCCGCCCAAACTGCGATCATTCCTCGCCGTACTCCTCCTTTTTTCCGGGAGGGCGGGCATATTTCTTCGGTGTACGCGCCAAAGGCGTTTACATATAACCAAGTGTAGTAATTTATTTTTATAAGGAGGAAACACTACATGAAGACCCTGAAAAAGACCCTGTGCCTGG
>CACXBO010000002.1 GCA_902765975.1 Oscillospiraceae bacterium | reverse complement strand
GTATTCACCGGAGTCGGCGAGCGTACCCGTGAGGGCAACGACCTCTACTACGAAATGAAGGAATCCGGAGTCATCTCCAAAACTGCTCTGGTCTACGGGCAGATGAACGAGCCGCCCGGAGCGCGTATGAGAGTCGGGCTCTCCGGACTTACTATGGCGGAGTATTTCCGCGACGTTAAGAATCAGGACGTTCTTCTCTTTATCGACAATATTTTCCGCTTCACACAGGCGGGCTCGGAGGTATCCGCTCTTCTCGGGCGCATGCCCTCCGCCGTCGGCTATCAGCCTACGCTCGCAACCGAAATGGGCGCGCTTCAGGAGCGGATCACCTCCACGAAAAAGGGCTCCATAACCTCCGTTCAGGCCGTATACGTACCGGCTGACGATCTTACCGATCCCGCGCCGGCTACTACGTTCGCCCATCTTGACGCGACAACGGTGCTTGACCGCTCGATCGCCTCACTCGGCATCTACCCCGCGGTCGATCCTCTGAGTTCAACGAGCCGCATACTCTCTCCGGAGATCGTCGGCGCCGAGCATTACGAGGTTGCACGCAAGGTGCAGGAGATGCTCCAGAGATACAAGGAGCTTCAGGATATAATCGCCATTATGGGTATGGATGAGCTCAGCGAGGACGATAAGCTCGTCGTCGCAAGAGCGAGAAAGATTCAGCGATTCCTCTCTCAGCCCTTCTCCGTCGCCGAGCAGTTTACCGGCATGGAGGGCAAGTACGTTCCGCTCAGCGAGACGGTACGCGGCTTCAGAGAGATAATCGACGGGAAGCACGACGACCTTCCCGAATCAGCCTTCCTCTTCGTCGGCTCCATCGACGAGGCTGTTGAAAAGGCAAAGAGGTCTCAGTAATGGCTAATACGTTTCATTTGAAAATAGCGACGCTCGACGGCTCGATATTCGACGGCGAGGCGGAAAAGCTGCTCGTCCGCACTATAGACGGCGACGTGTGCATTCTTCCGGGGCATATCGGCTACGTGACCGCAGTCGGAATGGGCGAGGCGCGCGTCTATGCCGGCGGAGAGGTCAAAAGCGCCGCCTGCATAGGAGGCCTTCTGACCGTGAACGAAAACGAGGTCAGGCTCGTGCCGACAACCTTCGAGTGGGCGGACGAGATAGACCTCAAAAGAGCAGAGCGAGCCCGCGAAGCCGCGGAGAAGGCGCTTAAAGACAGGGCAAACCGCTCGAACTACGAGATAACCGCAGCAGAAGCAAGACTGAAGCGCGCCCTCGTGCGTTCAAGCGTAGCTAAACTATTCTGATTATTTAGGAGGCATAATAATGGAAGAGTTCTTATCGAAACTGGCATATCTTGCTACTGAATACGGTCTTAAGCTTCTTTTGGCCGTCGTTATCTTCTTCGTGGGCAAGTTCCTTATCAACAAGTTCACCAAGGCTCTTGCTAACGGAAAGGCGCTCCAGAAATTAGACGGCACCGTAAGAACTGCAACCGTCAGCTTCATCCGCATTATCCTGTTCGTACTGCTTATCGTGACCGTCGTCAGCATCCTCGGCATCCCGATGGCGAGCATCATCGCAGTTCTGGCTTCCGCGGGCGTCACTATCGGCCTTGCTCTTCAGGGCGCTCTCTCCAACCTTGCCGGCGGCATAATGATACTCTTCTTCAAGCCCTTCAAGGTCGACGACTACGTTGAGGCGAACGGGGTACAGGGAATTGTTACCGATATAACCCTCTTCTATACGAAGATGCTCACCCTTGACAACAAGCGCATTACCGTTCCAAACGGAACTCTTATGAACGCGAACGTCATAGACTACTCTGCGGAGGCGATCCGCCGTGTCGATCTTACCTTCCTCACTGCAAAGAGCGAGGCTCCCGAGAAGGTTCAGAAGATCATGCTGCAGGCTATGGCTTCCATCGAGAAGGTGCTCTCCGACCCCGCTCCCTTTGCGAGAGTTTCCGGCGGTACCGCCGAGTCTATGGAATTCACCGCGAGAGGCTGGTGCAAGACCGAGGACTATTGGGACGTCTATTTCGATATGACGCAGAGGATAATCGAGGCTCTCGGCGCTGCCGGGATCGAGGCTCCTGTCGTCAGGATCACCGAGCTCAAGAAGTAATGCTTTCGTTAGAATACTTAATGCCGATCGCTTTTGCGGTCGGCATTTTTTACCATTGGATATTGATATTATTTGCAAGATATGCTAAAATCATCTTTAAGTGAATACTATATCTTGATTACGCTTTTATGGAGTGATTTTCAAATGGGAAAGTATTTCGGGACCGACGGCTTCAGAGGCGAAGCAAACGTCGCGCTAACCGTGGAGCACGCTTTTAAGATCGGAAGATTTCTCGGCTGGTACTTCGGTCGGGATCATAAGGCTACTGTGGTTATAGGAAAGGATACGCGCCGCTCAAGCTATATGTTTGAGGCTGCGCTCACGAGCGGACTGACAGCTTCCGGAGCAGACGCATATCTGCTACACGTCACCACGACGCCGAGCGTGTCTTACGTTACCCGTACGGAGGATTTCGACTGCGGGATAATGATCTCCGCAAGTCACAATAAGTATTACGACAACGGGATAAAGCTTCTTAACGGCGCCGGCGAGAAGATGGAGGAGAGCCTCCTCGATAAGATCGAATCATATCTCGACGGCAATCTCGGCGAGCTGCCTTATGCGACCCGCGACAAGATAGGCTGCACCGTGGACTACGTCGCAGGAAGAAACCGATATATGGGCTATCTTATAAGCCTTGCGACCCATTCGTATAAGGGCAAGAGAATAGGTCTCGACTGCGCGAACGGTTCGACGTGG
>CACXBO010000001.1 GCA_902765975.1 Oscillospiraceae bacterium | reverse complement strand
TAAAACGATTTGTGCATTGCATTTGATGAAACCGCCGGAGATTAATCTAACGACATAAAAGGTACATAGCAGGCATTATTAAGGAATTGCTAAGCGGCGGAAAATTTGGTATACTATCGGAAAAAGAAACGCTGCGAGGTGCAGATATGAGATATCCTGAACCGATAAGAAAAAACGGAACTATCGGACTTGCCGCGCCGAGCTTCGGCTGCACGATAGAGCCGTATAAATCGAGGCTTGACGCCGCAGAGGGAAACTTTAAGGCGCTCGGATTCGGCATAGCGGAGGCTCCGCACGTGAGACTTGACGAGGCCATCGGCAGGTCTGGTCCGGCGGACGTCCTCGGAGACGAGCTTAACTGCGCTTACCTCTCGCCCGATACGGACGCGGTTATCTCCGTCGGAGGCGGAGAGCTTATGTGCGAGGTCGTTCCGTATATCGATTTCGACGCGATATCGAAGGCGAGACCGAAATGGTATATGGGCTATTCGGACAATACGAATTTCACTTTTTTATCCGCCACACTTGCCGACACTGCCGCGATTTACGGACCATGCTTTCCGTCCTTCGGGCTAACGGGCGGGCACCGGTCGTTTACCGACGCTCTCGGTATACTGACCGGCGAGAAGCTCACGGTCAAGAGCTATCCGGCGTGGGAGCTGGAGGGCAGGGGCGACGAAGACCCGCTCGCCCCGTATAATCTGACGGAGAGGACGCAATACAGGTATTTCAACACGGACGGGCGCAGAGCAAGACTTAAAGGCAGACTCCTCGGCGGCTGCGGGGATATACTTTTCACACTTCTCGGTACGAGATTCGACAGAGTAAGGGAGTTTAACGAAAAATACGCGGAAGACGGCGTTATATGGTTCCTGGAGTTCTGCGATCTGCACCCGATGGACGTAAGGCGAGCTATGTGGGCGATGCGCGAGGCGGGCTGGTTCGAGAGAGCGAAGGGCTTTCTTATCGGAAGACCGCTCCATTACGGTGAAGAGCAGTACGGGCTTAGTATGTACGAGGCGGTCATGGGCGCGGTAGGTATGCTCGGAGTGCCTGTGATACAGGACGTGGACATAGGTCATCTGCCGCCCATGCTCCCGGTAGTGACCGGCGCCTGCGCCGAGATCAAGGCCGAAGGGGACGGGCTGGAGATACGCTATTTATTACGCTGATTTTTCTCTTTTTCTATTCACAAAAGTAGCGGAATTTGATATAATATATTTTTGGATAAGTATGCCCTGAAGCTATAGAGAGGGGAGGTGAGGAAGACGGGCGCAAAAGAATGGAAGGTCGCGGGCTATTCCCGCGAGACGGCGGTAAAGCTTCTTAAAAACGGACTCAATCCGCTCGTGGCAGTGCTGCTCGCATCGAGAGGGGCGGACACGCCGGAGAAGGTGCGCGCACTGACCACAGCCTCGGTGAGCGACGTTTCCTCGCCGCTGCTCCTTAAGGATATGGAGCTTGCAGCCGCGAGAGTCAGAAGGGCGATAGATAATAAAGAGAGAGTCGCGGTATACGGGGACTACGACGTGGACGGAATAACCTCTTCATGCCTTGTTGCCGACTATCTCAGGTCAAAGGGCGTCGTTTGCGACATATATATACCCGAGCGCCTTGAGGACGGCTACGGGGTCAAGGATTCCGCGCTTGAGACTATGGCGAAGAAGGGAGTCAGTCTCGTTATAACGGTGGACTGCGGCATTACAGCCGCGGACAACAAGCGATACGCGGCCTCGCTCGGAATGGATATGGTGATAACCGACCACCACGAGGTAACGGGCGAGATGCCGGAGAGTCCGGTAGTCGATCCGCGCAGACCGGATTGCGCCTCGCCGGCGAAGATGCTCGCAGGAGTGGGCGTCGCCTTCAAGCTTATCTGCGACGTTGAGGGCGAGGACAGGACTGAGGAGCTGCTCGATAAATACGGAGACCTCGTAGCAGTCGGAACGATAGCTGACGTTATGCCTATGACCGGCGAAAACAGAGTTTTCGTGCGAAAGGGCATCGAGCTTTTAAGGAGCGGGAAGCGTCCTGGGCTCAGGGAGCTGTGCCGGGCGGCAGACGCGGATATCAAGAAGCTCGGACCGGTCGGAGTGGGTTACGTGCTCGCGCCGAGGATAAACGCTGCGGGCAGACTCGGCGGAACGGACGTTGCGGTCGACCTTCTTATTACGAAGGACGACGCTGAGGCCGCGCGCCTTGCCGAAAGGCTATGCGAGCTAAATTCGGAGAGGCGGAGGATCGAGAGCGCGATGGTTTCAGAGGCGCTCGCAATGCTTGAGAGCGACCCTCCGGGAGACAAGCCGATAGTTCTCGCAAGCTCGAGCTGGCATCAGGGCGTTGCCGGGATCGTTGCGTCAAGGGTGAGCGAGAAATTTGATCTGCCCGCCATTATGATATGCGTGAAGGACGGGGTCGGCAGAGGCTCGTGCCGTTCTTCGGGAGGCTATAATATATTTGAGGCGCTCTATTCCTGCCGCGACCTGCTGATGAGCTTCGGAGGTCACGAGCTTGCGGCGGGGATAACGGTTGAGGAGAAGAACATACCCGCGCTGAGGAAGGCTCTCGGAGTGAGGTATTCCGCCTGCTCGGCGGCGAAGGAGGAGCCGGTGCTTCCCGTTGACTTCGAGGTCATCAAGCCCGCAGAGCTGCTTACCGTTCAGAATATCAAGGCGCTTGGGGCTCTCGAGCCATACGGAGTCGGAAACCCTCAGCCGGTGCTGTGCATTACCGGGGCGACGGTAGAGGACGTGCTGCCGCTTTCCGACGGGAGACACACGAAGCTCTGGCTCTCGAAGAGAGGCGCGGTCTTTGAGGCGGTGTTTTTTTCAAAGAGCGTCAGAGAGCTTGGCGCGGAGAAGGGCATAAGAGCGAACGTCGCTTTTACTCCGCAGGTGAACGAGTTCCGCGGGCGCGCGATACCGCAGCTAAATCTCTGCGATTTCGTGCCTCTCGACGGCTGAGACCTGCGCGGGCATTTCGGAGGAAGACTATGGAGATCAGAAGATCAATCGGACCGATAATGGGTATAGAGGGAGCGGAGAAGGCCTACGCGGAGCTCGTGGAGGCCATTAAAACCCATACCCAGATCAAGGACCTCAAAAGAGTCAAGGCGGCCTTCGACTTTGCTTTTCAGTCGCACGGACAGCAGCTTCGCAAGGACGGCAGCCTTTATATAACGCATCCGCTCAAGGTGGCGGCTATCGTCGCAGAGATGGGGCTCGACGAGGATTCGATAATCGCCGCCATTTTACACGACGTTATTGAGGACACGCCCTCGACTCACGAGGAGATATCGAAGACGTTCGGCGAAAGCGTCGCCGATATCGTGGAGGGCGTTACGAAGCTGACGAGAGTGACCTACACGACAAAGGAAGAGGAACAGATGGAGAATCTCCGCAAGATGTTCCTCGCGATGGCAAAGGATATCCGCGTCATACTGATAAAAATTGCCGACAGGCTTCACAATATGCGCACGATGGACTATCAGCCCGGACCGAAGCAGAGGGAGAAGTCCCTTGAAACGATGGAGGTCTACGCACCCATAGCGCATAGGCTCGGAATGCAGAAGATAAAGCTCGAGCTGGAGGATCTTGCGCTCGTCTACCTCGACCCCGTGGGCTATGAGGAGATAAAGAACGCGCTTGCAGAGCGCGGCGGGAAATACGAGGGCTTTATGGAGCGCACCGAGGCGGCGATAAAGAGCCGTATGGAGGAGGCGCACATAAACTGCGTCGTGCAGAAGAGGATAAAGGATATATATTCGATCTACAGGAAGATGTACGGTCAGAACAAGGAGCTCTCCGAGGTCATGGACGTCTACGCCTTCCGCGTTATAGTCGACGATATCGCCGACTGCTACAACGTGCTCGGCTGCATCCACGATATGTATAAGCCGATACCCGGCCGCTTCAAGGACTATATCG